>JBNMGO010000327.1:0-2192 GCA_050872285.1 Anaerotignum sp. | reverse complement strand
TTTCCGCCGTGGTATACTGGGTGCATCAAAGAAACGAAGAAAAGAAAACGAAAGGAACGAAACCCCCATGAAAAAAGCATTTACCGCCAAGCCCGTTCTGCAGCTTGCCCTTCTCTTTCTCGGCATCGGCATGATGGTCTATGGCGTATCCCGCGGAGAGGCGGCGGTTGTCCTCTCCAAAGCAATCAAATTATGTCTGGAGTGTGTTGGTATTGGCTAAGAAAAAAACAAAATCCTATTTCCTCGCGCACCTGCGCGGAAAAATACAGCTGCTCGCAGCACTTCTCACCAATATCCATCTGCCGAATTTCCTTAAGGGAACCATTTTCCGCGGCAACGCCAAGCAGGTCTGCGTGCCGGGGCTGAATTGCTATTCCTGCCCGGGTGCGGCAGGGGCGTGTCCCATCGGGGCAATGCAGGCAGTGGTCGGCTCGTCCAAGTTCAAGTTTTCCTATTATATCACAGGCATGCTGATTTTCATCGGCGTCCTGCTCGGAAGATTTGTCTGCGGCTTTCTCTGCCCCTTCGGCTGGCTGCAGGAGCTGCTCCATAAAATCCCGACAAGGAAATTTTCCACAAAACGGCTGCACGCTCTGCGCTACCTGAAATATCTGATTCTCATCGTCATGGTATTTCTTCTGCCCGCCCTTGTGGTCAATGCCCTCGGCATGGGGAACCCCTTCTTCTGCAAATATCTCTGTCCGCAGGGTGTCTTGGAAGGCGCAATTCCCCTCTCCCTCGCCAGCAGCAGTATCCGCTCCGCGCTCGGCTCCCTGTTCGCATGGAAAACCTGCGTGCTCCTTGCGGTCATCGTCCTGAGCATCCTGTTTTACCGCCCCTTCTGCAAATGGATTTGCCCCCTCGGCGCGTTTTACGCATGGTTCAACCGCGTTTCCCTTTTGCAGCTGTGCGTGGATAAAAATAAATGTGTTTCCTGCGGCAAATGCAGCCGCGCCTGCAAAATGGATGTAGATGTCACAAAAACCCCTAATCACGGCGAATGTATCCGCTGCGGTGCCTGCATCAAGGTCTGCCCCACGCAGGCAGTATGCTATCATTATGGTTTATCAAAAAATAACAAAACGGAGGAATAAAAAAATGAAAAAAAGAATTGTATTTTTACTCTCGGCTCTGACCCTCGCCCTTGGCTTTTCCGCCTGCGGCAATCGCGAAAGCGGACAGCATTATGATGATGTCTTTGCCTCTCTGGAAAGCTTTCCTGCCTTTGAAGGAAAGGATTTTGACGGCAATGCTGTGGATGAAAGCATTTTCGCAGACCATAACATCACCCTCGTGAATTTCTGGTTCAATGAATGTTCCCCCTGCGTGGAAGAGCTGCCCATCCTGCAAAAGCTGAATGATTCCCTGCAGGAAAAGGGCGGCGCAGTCATCGGCATCAATGTCGGCGCATTGAATGGGGACGAAGATGTCATTGCCGCCGCAAAGAAAATCATGAAAACGCAGGGCGCATCCTATCAGAATGTCTATTTCGATGCGGACAGCGAAGCCGGAAAGCTGGCCTCCTCCGTCCTCTCCTTCCCCACCACAATTCTGGTTGATCGGGATGGAAAAATCATCGGCAAACCCGTTGTCGGCGGTCTGAATGGGGAAGAAGCCATGGCGGAACTGCAAAAACAAATTGATGATGCGCTGACGCGCTAAGTCGAAATCAGGATTTCGACTTGTTTGGACAGAAGAATAAACAGATGCGTTCCATCGGTAACCCTTGAAACGCCCTGTTTTCCTCGAGTGGGCAAAGCCCCCTCTGCGGATTCCAGTCGGGAAACTGCTTACCGCCCAAGAAGGGGCGGCAGGCGTAGCCTGCTTTGCGTAGCAAAGTAATGAGCTTTCGTTTCCCAAACCCTTCCGCGATTCTAAAGCTTTATCTATCATACAAAAAAGAGATGTGAATTTTCACATCTCTTTTGCTGTTTCAGCTTAATCTCTATATAAGGTCCGCACGCCCGCCGTTGCCACAGCGCCCCACGCGTTACCTTCTTCCACGGCTCCACCCGGGCACCCTTACTACACACACAAGTAGACTGCTTAGTGCTGCTGCCTTCCGACCCTGACACGGTTCACAGGCTCATGTTGCGTAAGACCCAGACTTCAACACCGCTTCCAAAGGGCAGACCATCAAGCCCTGCGTCGAAAGCGAGCATCACCCTCACTATAGCGGATTGTGAGTACAG
>JBNMGO010000206.1:0-3425 GCA_050872285.1 Anaerotignum sp. | reverse complement strand
CTTCTGCCTCTCACGAAAAAAGTCTCGATGAAACTTGTTCATCGAGACTGCTTTTTCTCGTTCCGGTACAAAATGTACAGCTTATTTCAGAACTTCTTTAACCTTAGCTGCTTTACCAACTCTGTCTCTCAGGTAGAACAGTTTAGCACGTCTTACAACACCACGTCTTACAACCTCGATACGGTCGATTCTGGGAGAGTGTACGGGCCATGTTCTTTCAACGCCAACGCCGGAAGCGATACGTCTTACTGTGAAAGTTTCTCTGATGCCGCCGCCCTGTCTTTTGATAACAACGCCTTCAAACATCTGCAGTCTTTCTCTTGTACCCTCTACTACTTTAGCATAAACACGGATTGTGTCGCCAACGTTAAAAGGAGTTACTTCGCTTTTCAGCTGTTCGTTTTCCAGTTCTCTGATGATATCCATTGTATTTCCTCCTTATACACCTTAGACGTTCTTACCCTGTCCCTTTGACAGCGGCATTGGACCGTCCGTAATCAACATGAAAAATTATACCACGCCCAAGGGGGCATTGCAAGCACTTTTTTCTGAAATTTCAAGGTTTTCAGAGGTTTTACCAATGTTTTTCAACCGTTTTTTCATCTCTTTCAGACAACCCCATAAAGCTTTGCGGCAAGCAACACGCTTAACGGCAGTGTTGCCATGGAAAGAATCGTTGTCCAGAGCACAATATCCGAGGACATCTTATCCCCGTAGCCATATCTGCCGACCATCATCGGCACAACTGCCGCCGAGGGCATGCAGACAGAAAGCAGAAATACAGACTTCGCCAATCCATCCGCAGGAATAAACAGCATTGCCAGAATTGCCAGTGCAGGCATCCCAATCATCTTCACCACGCTGATTTCCAGTGCCATTTTTTCTTTAAATAGCTGCCCGATGCCGCTGCCGCCTGCCAGTGCGCCGATATAAATCAGCGAAAGCGGTGTGGATAAATCCCCGACCTTTGTCAGAAAACCAAACACCTCCTCCGGCACAAACCGCGCCGTATGCGTCACCGCAAGCAGAAGCCCCAGCAGGATGGAAATGCAGTTCGGGTTGATTGCCCCCTGTAAAAAGCTTTTCCCGATTGCTGCTGCACCCGTTGCTTTTTTATCGGAAATGACATACACGCCGTATGTCCAGATATACAGATTCAGCGCCAGCACCCCTGCGGACATATAGATAATCCCTGCCTGCCCGAAGAGAATCATCGTCACGGGCAAGCCGATAAAGCCCGTATTCAGCGAGCCTGTCGTCAGGTCAATCATGGGCAGCAGGCGGCTGTCCAGACCTCTCTTCTTCCCGTACTGCCGCATCAGAAAGCCGAATACAATCATCATTGCCGCCTGTCCTGCGGCGGAAAAGAGAAATGCCTTCAGCACCCTGTCCGTAATCTCAATCCCTGCAATCGTTGTAATCAGCATGGCAGGAATCGTCACACGCATAACCATGTTGCCTACGTTTTTATTCGTTTCCATCGGCAGGTATCCCTTTTTGTTGCAGTAATACCCCACCAGAATCAAACCAAAAAGTATAAAAAATTGTCCGTACATACCTTATCCCTCATTTATTCTTTTATAAAAAGAAAGAGCGGCAGTGCCACCCTTTCCGTTTTTCTCATTCGTAATGAATCACAGATTCGATTCTGCAGCCGGGCAGAGCCTTTCTGCCGTCCAGAAAATCCAGTTCAATCAGAAATGCGGAAGCAACGACCTCGCCGCCCATTTCCTCTACCATCTCCATGATTGCCTTTGCCGTGCCGCCTGTTGCCATCAGGTCATCCACGATAATAACCTTCTGCCCGGGCTGAATGGCATCCTTATGAATTTCGATTGTCGCCTTGCCGTATTCCAGCTCATATTCCTTGCTGATGGTTTCTGCGGGCAGCTTGCCTGCCTTTCTGACAGGAACAAAGCCCTTCCCCATATTATACGCCACAGGCATCCCGAAGATAAACCCTCTGGATTCAGGGCTCAGCACCAAATCAAAGGAAACATCCGCAAGGCTTGCCGTCATGGCATCCACAGCCTCCTTCAGTCCCTCTGCATCCTTCAGCAGTGTTGTAATATCGCGGAAGATCACACCCTTCTGAGGGTAATCCTCAATCGATCTGATCTTGTCCTTTAAATCCATTCCATATCCTCCTCATTTTGCAAATCGAAAATCCTTTAGCATCAACTGTACGTTGCTCCTGCCGCGGTAGCTGTTGATTTCTATGCTGTACACAATATCCAACAGCTTCGGCAAAAGCCCACCGCTTAATATTTTATCACAATCTTCCGCCGGATACAATGCTTTCAGCATTTCTCGCAACGGTTCATAGCCGTCAAAGGAGATTGCAGAAAGGCGAATCCCGCTTTTTGGCTCGGAAAGCGTCAGCCGCAGAATATTTCTGTTCTTCCCAATCAAATCCACGCGGTCAGCATGAATCCCTCTGGATGCAAATAACGGCGCAGGGTTGCCCTTCCCGAAGGGCGCAAGTGCCTCTAATTCCTTCGCAAGCCCCAAATCAATCTCCGCAAAGGAAAGCGCGCGTTCCAGCCGCAGAATAGGAATCATCTGCTCCTCCGTCAGCGTGCAGCTTTCGTTCAGCCGCCTGCGTAAAACGGGGATATTTTCCACAGGCAGAGAAAGTCCTGCCGCCATGGCATGTCCGCCGAAGCGCGTAAATAAATCCCGATTGGCAAATAATGCCTCAAACAGATGATACCCCTCAATGCTTCTGCCGGAGCCCTTCGCTCCATCCTCACTGCCCGTAATCATGATGGTCGGGCGGTAATATTTATCCTTGATTCTGCCTGCAACAATCCCTGCAATGCTTTCGTGAATCTCCGCATCATACAGCACCAGCACCTTATCCTGCAACGCACCGCTTTCCTGCAAGGCGATATCCGCGCGTTCCGCCGCTTCCTCCGTCAGCTGTTTGCGCTCCGCATTGAGCATCACCAGATGCCTTGCCTTCTCTCTTGCCGCTTTCTCATCCTGCGTGCAGAAAAGCTCCACCGCAAGCCTGCCGCTTTCCAGCCGTCCCGTCGCATTGATGCAGGGTCCGATGATAAAGCCGATATGATATTCCGAAATGATTTTATCCGCAAGTCCTGCCTCCTCAATCAGTACGCGCAGACCGAGGTTCTCCGTTTTGCGGATTTCCGCAAGTCCCATCTGCACAAGCGCGCGGTTTTCCCCCAGCAGGTCTACAATATCGCAGACCGTCGCAATGCCTGCAAACGTAATCAGCTGCCGTTCCAGCGCTTCATCCGCAATTTCAAATGCCTGCAACAGGTGGTGTGCAAAGTGATAGGAAAGTCCCCCTGCGCACATCTGCTTGAAGGCATAGGGGCAATCCCTCTGCTTCGGGTCAATGATGGCATCCGCCGCAGGCAGAATGTCCCTGCGTTCCTCGCCCTCTCCCCGAAAACCGG
>JBNMGO010000019.1:0-10351 GCA_050872285.1 Anaerotignum sp. | reverse complement strand
GCACAGGTGGATGTGCTGCTCGAATTCTGCAAGCCCGATACGAAAATCGCAGTGGTTTACTGCTCCGCAGAGCCGAATTCCATTTATCAGGCAGACCTGGCGGAAAAATATCTGAAGCAGCTCAAACGGGACTATGCCATCTACACCGTTGCGGATTCCAATGATGTGCAGGCGGTGCTGACAAAGGCAGTGCAGGAATGTGGCGCTATCTTCATCCCGACGGACAACACCATGGCAAACAGCATGGAAATCGTAAAGAATATCACGATTCCGGCAGGCGTGCCTACCTTCGCAGGCGCGGAATACATGAGCCGCATCGGCGCATTGTCCACGCTTTCCATTCATTATTATGACTTAGGCGTGAAGGCGGCGGAAATGGCGTATGACATTCTGGTGAACGGGGCAGACCCTGCCGAAATGCCTATCGCGTTTGTTTCCGAAGGCATCACACCGAAGTATAACGCGGAAATCGCAAAGGCTTTGGGCATCACCCCTCCTGCCGATATGGAAGCACTGGAAGAAACTGAATAATCTTACTCCTTCGCAGGGAAGAAAAGTGCCTGTATCGAATAAACAATATTTTCGATACACTTCATCGAAATATTCGATTTACTGTTGACAATCAAAACAGGGGTGCTATAATTCATTTTGCGATGAAAAATTATGTCGAAATCAGACATGAGAAAAAAACCAAAAAGGGAGAGGATAGATTATGAAAATGAAAAAAGCAATGAGCCTTCTGGCTATGGCCATGGCGGCAGTTATGGGAATGACAGGCTGCGGCGGCAATGACGCGGCAGATGACAGCGCAGACAATAAGGTATATCACATCGGCATCATTCAGCAGATGGAGCATGGTTCTCTGGACCAGGCAACACAGGGCTTTGAAGATAAGCTGACAGAGCTTCTGGGTGAGGATAACGTAGAATTTGACTATCAGAACGCACAGGGCGAGCAGGCAAACTGCACCACGATTGCAACAAAGTTTGTTTCCGACGGCTGCGACCTGATTATGGCAAACGCAACCACAGCATTGCAGACAGCAGCGGCAGCAACCTCCGATATTCCCATCGTTGGTACTTCCGTTACAGATTATGTAACCGCAGGTGTGGTAGAATCCAATGAAGCACCCGGCGCAAATGTAACAGGCGTTTCCGACCTGGCTTCCATCGAAAAGCAGATTGATATTCTGATGCAGTTCTGCGATAAGGAAAACACAAAGGTTGCAGTTGCTTACTGCTCCGCAGAGCCTAACTCTGCATATCAGGTAGAACTGGCAGAGAACTATCTGAAGGAACAGAACATTCCTTATGAAATCTACACAGCAGCGGATTCCAATGAAATTCAGGCAGTTGTGACAAAGGCAGTTGCAGACTGCAACGCACTGTATATCCCTACCGATAACACATTTGCAAACAACATGGAAATCGTAAAGAATATCGCAGTTCCCGCACGCGTACCCACCGTTACAGGTGCAGAAGCAATGTGCGAGGTTGGCGCACTGGCAACCCTGTCTGTCAGCTACTATGATGTAGGTGTAAAGGCTGCCGAAATGGCTTACGATATTCTGGTGAACGGCAAGAATCCTGCGGAAATGCCTATCGCATATCTGACAGAAGGTCTGGTTCCCAAATATAACGCAGACATCGCAGAAGCACTGGATGTTACCATTCCCGAAGGGATGGAACCCGTTGCATAAGCAGAAAAGCTGCGGTTTGACTTGAATTTAAAATAGGAAAAAATTAAGCGAAGCTTGTGCTTCGCTTATTCCTGTAAAAAGAAAAAAGGATAGAAAGAGGTATATTTATGAATATTATGGCATTGCTCAATGCCCTTCCCGGCTCCATAGCCCAAGGGCTGATCTGGGGTGTTTTTGCCATCGGCGTTTACATCACCTTCAAGGTATTGGATTTTGCGGATATGACCGTAGACGGCAGCATTGCCGCAGGCGGTTCCGTTGCGGTTATGATGATGCTTTCCGGGCATAATGTAGCAGTTGCGCTGGTAGCGGCTACGATTGTCGGGATGCTGGCAGGCATGGTAACAGGTATTTTCCATGTGGCTCTGGGTATCCCCGGGATTCTGGCAGGTATCCTGTCTCAGCTGGGACTGTATTCCGTCAATATGCGTATTCTGGGCAAATCCAACCAGGCACTCAGCGTAGATAAATACAATCTGATTCTCAGCCTGAGAGATATCAACGGCGCAATCATCGTTTCTGCGATTTTCTGCGTTGTGGTAATCGCTCTGATGTATGGCTTCTTCGGCACAGAAATGGGCCGTGCTTTCCGTGCAACGGGCAATAATGAAAAAATGGCGCGCGCGCAGGGCATCAATACCAACACAATGAAGGTTCTGGGGCTTATGGTGTCCAATGGTCTGGTTGCGCTTGCAGGCGGTCTGTATGCGCAGTATCAGGGCAATGCTGACGTAAACATGGGGCGTGGTGCCATCGTTATCGGTCTGGCATCCGTTATCATTGCAGGCGTTGTCTTTAAGAGATTTGATTATAACTATGCACTGCGTATGCTCGGCGTTGTCGGCGGTGCCATTCTGTATTATATCGTTATCGCAGTGGTACTGTGGCTTGGTCTGGAAACAACCGACCTGAAGCTCATCAGTGCTTTGATTGTAGCGGCATTCCTTGCTTTGCCCCATCTGAAGGGCAAATATGCTGCCAGCCATGTAAAGAGAGGAGGCGGTAAGGATGCTTGAGCTGAAAAACATCTATAAAACCTTCAACCCCGGCTCCATCAATGAAAAAAGAGCCTTGAACGGCATTAACCTGACTCTGGAGGACGGCGACTTTGTTACCATCATCGGCGGCAACGGCGCAGGTAAATCCACCATGCTGAATGCCATTGCAGGCGTTTGGCCTGTAGACAGCGGTTCTGTTATCATTGACGGCGAGGATATCACAAAGCTGCCCGAACACAAAAGAGCAAAATATCTGGGGCGCGTATTCCAGGATCCCATGAACGGGACAGCAGGTGATATGGAAATCGAAGAAAATCTGGCTGTGGCAAAACGCCGCGGACAGACCCGTACCCTCAGATGGGGGATTACCAAAAAGGAAAGAGAAGAATATGTGGAGCTGCTGAAAACACTGGATCTGGGTCTGGAAACCCGTCTGCGTGCAAAGGTAGGTCTGCTTTCCGGCGGGCAGAGACAGGCGCTGACCCTTCTAATGGCAACGCTGAAAAAGCCTAAGCTGCTTCTGCTCGATGAGCATACCGCGGCGCTTGACCCCAAAACAGCGGCAAAGGTTCTGGAGCTTTCCGATAAAATCATTGCGGAGCATAACCTGACTGCACTGATGGTAACACATAACATGAGAGATGCCATTGTGCATGGCAATCGTCTGATTATGATGTGGGACGGCAAGATTATTCTGGATATCAAGGGCGAGGAAAAGAAAAACCTGACCGTTGATGATTTGCTGCATCAGTTCACTGTTGCCAGCGGCAAGGAATTTGTAAACGACCGCGCACTGCTTGGCTGATTTGAAAACAGAAAACCAAAAAGGATACTCAATTTTGAGTGTCCTTTTTTTGTACGCGATGGGTGGATAAAAGTATACAGAATACTTGCAAAAAAGGGCGGATAATGCCTTGACATTGAAAAATTGAGTGCTATAATGACTTTAACAGTGTAACGCGGATATGCGTGTATGTAATAAAGCAAAAACCCAAAAGGGAAACTGAAGAAAAAGGGAGAGATTCTTATGAAAAAATGGATGAAAATGACAGCCACGATGATGGTTGCAGCAATGGCATTGACAGCCTGCGGCGGTAATGATGCGGCAGACAATTCCGGTGACGCAGGCGAAACATATACAGTCGGCATCATTCAGCAGATGGAGCACCCTGCACTGGATGCGGCAACACAGGGCTTTGAAGATAAGCTGACAGAGCTTCTGGGCGACAAGGTAACCTTCGATTATCAGAACGCACAGGGCGAGCAGACAAACTGCACCACAATCGCAACAAAATTTGTTTCCAATGATGTTGACCTGATTATGGCAAACGCAACCACAGCGTTGCAGGCAGCAGCAGCTGCAACAGCAGATATCCCTGTTATCGGTACTTCCGTAACAGACTATGTGACAGCAGGCGTAGTTGATTCCAACGAAGAACCCGGCGGAAATGTAACAGGTGTTTCTGACCTGGCTCCCATCGATCAGCAGATTCAGCTGCTTATGAAGCTGGTTCCCGATGCAAAGAAGGTCGGCGTTGTTTACTGCTCCGCAGAACCCAACTCCATCTATCAGGCACAGCTGGCAGAGGCTGAGCTGGATAAGGAAGGCGTTGCATGGGCTGAATTCACAGCAGCAGATTCCAACGAACTCCAGTCCGTTGTTACAAAGGCAGTCGGCGCATGTGATGCACTGTATATCCCTACAGACAACACAGTTGCAAACAATACAGAAATCGTAAAGAATATTGCAGTTCCTGCAGGCGTTCCCGTTGTAACCGGTGAAGAAGGCATGTGCAGCGGCTGTGGTCTGGCAACCCTGTCTATCAGCTACTACGATCTGGGCGTAAAGGCAGCGGAAATGGCTTATGAAATTCTGGTAAACGGCGCAACACCCGCACAGATGCCCATCGGCTATGTATCTGACGGTATCACAGAAAAATACAATGCTGATATCGCAGAAGCATTGAATATCACAATCCCCGATGATATGGTAGCAATCGAAAACTAAGCAATCAAAAACAAAACAGTTCCTCTCACATGAGAGTTCCTCTGAAAAAATGAATGCGTACAGCGAAGAGGCGGAGCAAAGGCTCCGCCTTTTTGCATGCGGAAAGACATGCAAAAGCATGCAGAAAAGCATAGAGAAAATTCTAGTTTATCCCCCGTTTGCATAAAGTGAATAAATGGGGTGATGGCATGGGATTTCGCAAAAATATGACAGAAGCACTGGAACTGCCGAAGGAAATACTGCTGCATCTGCCGCTGATTTCCTTTATCGGGCAGGAGGAAGTGACGATAGAAAATTATAAGGGGATTCTGGAATACAGCGAGGAAACGGTACGCATCGGCACGGCGGCAGGCATCCTGCGGCTGGAAGGACAGGGGCTTTGCCTGAAGCAGCTTTCGGCAGAATGTATGGTGGTGACGGGCAGAGTGGAAAAAATGGAATTTCTGCAATGAGCATCCGAGTAAGGATATTGGGGTGAGGAATTTGTTCCTGGCGTTATGGTATTATTTATGTGGATATGTTAAAATAAGGGCAAAAGGCTTTTCTGCGGAACGCTTCATGAATATGGCGGCGTATCGCGGTGTTTACCTCTGGGAGGTGGCGCGCGAGGGTGCCGGCATGACGATGAAAGCGGCAGGAAACAGCCTTTCGCTTCTGCAGGCGTGCGCCGAAAAAACAGGCTGTACGCTTGAGGTGCTCTCTTATGGCGGTCTGCCCGTTTTTCTGGGGCGGTTCCGCAGGCGGCAGGTCTGGACGGCAGGTCTTTTGTGCTTTGCGGCAGGGCTGTATCTTCTGTCCTCGTTTGTCTGGGTGGTGCGGATAGAAGGAAATGAGCGTCTTTCTCAGGAGGAGCTTCTCTCCGCCTGTAAGGAAATGGGACTGCGCCCCGGTGCATGGAAGCGGCGTGTGGATACACAGGCGGTCACCAACGGACTATTAGAGGACTTTGCGGACATTTCGTGGGTAAGCGTCGGAATCCATGGGACAGATGCGACCATCAAACTGGCGGAAACCATCGAAAAGGTCGAAATGATAGATCAGGAAACGCCCTGTGATATCGTTGCGGCGGCGGATGGTGTGATTTTGCAGATTACCGCAGAACGGGGAACCCCTCTGGTTGCCGCAGGGGATGTTGTCAAAAAAGGAGATGTGCTGATTTCCTCTGCGCTGACCATTGGTCTGGAAGGCGAGGAACAGCATACGGAGTATACTGCGGCAGAAGGCACCGTGACCGCGCGCATCTGGCGGCGGCTGACAGAGGAATTGCCCTTGCAGTATGAAGAAACCGTCTACAGCGGCGAGGAAAAGGAAAACCACAGTCTGCTTGTTTCGGGGAAGGAACTGGATATTCTCCATCCCGACAGTGATAAGCAGTGGGAGAAGGAAACGCTTTCGGAGAAAACCCTCGGTCTGGGGGATGTGAAGCTGCCGCTTAGCTGGCGGAAGGAACGCTGGAAGGCATACGAAACCGTGCAGAAAACGCGCACTGAGGAGGAAGCAAAAACGCTTCTGGAAGAAAAATTAAGAAAAAATGCAGAGAATTTATTGTCTCCTTACGGTACAATAGAGGATATACAAATCAGATATGAGGTTTACGCCAACAGTGTCCGTGCGGAGGCAGAGGTTACCATGGCGGAAAGAATAGAAGAGAAAAAGCAGAACATAGAAATAGAACATGAAATAGAAAATCAGAACGAAGAAAAGGAGCAGGAAAACGCGAATGAGCTTTGAAAGAACCATGCAGATGGAAAATCATGTCATTCTGCCTGTATTCGGGCAGTTTGATGCAAATATCAAGAAAATCGAGAAGGCGTGCGGTGTGAGCATTGTCAATCGTGGGGATGATGTGAAGATTACAGGCGAGGAAAAGGATGTTCATAAGGCTTGGAATATTCTCCATTCCCTTGTTGCTCTGGTGAAAAAGGGCGAAGAAATTACAGAGCAGAATCTGGAATATTTCATTTCCTCCGCAGAGGAAACTGACCTGCGCGAACTGGAAAAGATGTATGACGATTTAATCTGCATCACCGTAAACGGCAGACCGCTGAAACCCAAAACGTTGGGGCAGAAAAAATATGTTGATTTGATTAAGAATAATACCATTGTGTTCGGCATTGGTCCTGCCGGTACGGGGAAAACCTATCTGGCGATGGCAATGGCGATTACTGCCTTTAAAAATAACGAGGTGAACCGCATTATCCTGACCCGTCCTGCGATTGAAGCAGGGGAGAAGCTGGGCTTTCTGCCCGGGGATTTGCAGCAGAAGGTAGATCCCTATCTGCGCCCCCTCTATGATGCGCTGTATGAAATCATGGGCGCGGAAAATTTCATGAAAAATATGGAAAAGGGGCTGATTGAGGTTGCCCCTCTGGCGTATATGCGCGGACGCACACTGGATAACGCCTTTATCGTTCTGGATGAAGCGCAGAACACCACGCCCGAGCAGATGAAAATGTTCCTGACCCGTATCGGCTATGGCTCGAAGGCGGTCATCACGGGTGACGTAACGCAGATTGACCTGACAGAAGGCAAGCGCAGCGGTCTGATGGAAGCAACGCGGATTCTTTCCGGCATTGAGGGCATCGGGCAGATTACCCTGACGAATAAGGACGTTGTGCGTCATCCGCTGGTGCAGAAAATCATTCTGGCATACGAAAAGTTTGAAAATAAGAAACGAGGCGAGCAGGATGGCAAGAAGGAAAGACGAATCCCTCATAAATAACAGAAAGCAGAAAAAGACGCGCAAGGTCATGTTTGCGGTTGCTTTTCTGCTGACGCTTCTCTGCATCGGCACAGGCTCCTATGTGCAGGAGCTGGATACGGTGCAGGTCGGCTCTGTCGCGGAAAAACGCTATGTTGCCGAAACGGATGCTGTGGACGAGGTTGCAACAAAGAAGCTTAAGGATGCGGCGGCAGACAGTGTCGCCCCGATTTATAAGCAGGATGCCGCGGTGGAGGAGGAAAGCAACGCCGAGGTGAAGGAGCTGTTTCAGGACATGGAGCAGATTCTTGCCGATTTGAAGGAGGGCGAAAGCTTTTCCGAAAAGGCGCAGGAGGCCCCCTGGAAGCTGCCTGTTGTGCTTTCCGAACGGGAGCTGAACGCGTATCAGGCATTGGAAAAGAGCAACCGTACGCTTTTTGAAGAGGACTGCTTAGTCACGATGAATAACCTCTATACCGAGGGCATTACCGCGGATGCCTTAGAGGAAGGCAGGCAGAATGCGAATGAAGCCTTTGCGGCAACGGCATGGAATAAAAGCTTAAAGGAAATGGCGAGTGCCATTTTTGATGCGGCGATTACACCGAACCTTTTGCCCGATGAAGCGGCAATCGAAGCGGCGCGGGAGGAAAAGCGCGCAGAGGTTGCGGATGTGATGATTCGCAAGAACCAGAAAATCGTGGATGAAGGCGAAATCATCACGCAGGATATTTATGACAGACTGGTGAGCCTGCATCTGGTTGGCAGTGCGGATTATAAGAGCAGTATGCTGCCGCTTCTGGGCAGTCTGCTGATGGTTTTTCTGCTGTTTGTGGCGCTGTATCTCTTTTTCGCATGGGGCAGAGGGCAGCTTGTGCTGAAGCCCAACGAAGTGAAAATGCTCTTTACGGTTTATGTGATTATGATACTGCTGCTGCGGCTGATGGAAGGCGTTTCCTATTTCACGCTGATTCCTCTTGGGCTGTTTGCCATGATGGCAAGCCTTCTGGTGGGGCGGCGCGTGGCACTGGTGATGAATACGCTGTTCTGCATCATCGGCTGCTTTATTTTCAATGGGGATGTGCAGTTTCTGATGTATTCCCTTCTGGTCGGCACCTTGGGGGCGTTGCTTATCCAGAAAACGGACAAGCGGCAGCGCATGGTCTGGGTTGCGGCGGCGATGGCGGCGGTCAGCTTTGCGGCCATGCTTGGCGTGGGGTTGTTCTTTGAAAGCGGCTATTCCGCAGGGCTGCTGTTAAAGTGCCTCTTTGCGGCAGTGATGGGGATGGTTTCCGTTGTGATTGCCGTGGGCAGTCTGCCCTTCTGGGAGGCAACCTTTGAAGCAAATACGCCCCTGCGCCTGCTGGAACTGACAAATCCGAATAATGAACTGCTCCGTCGGCTGATGATTGAAGCCCCGGGGACGTATCACCATAGCCTGATTGTGGCAAATCTGGCGGAAACGGCGGCGTATGAAATCGGCGCGAATACCGCTTTGGCGCGTGCAGGCGCATATTATCACGATATCGGCAAGCTGAAAAATCCGCAGATGTTTTCGGAAAATCAGGCAGGCTACAATCCGCATGATGACCTTGCGCCCGAAACAAGCGCGAAAATCATCACCCAACACCCGAAGGACGGCGTGGAAATGGGGAAGATACACGGTCTGCCGAATGTCATTCTGGATGTCATTCGGGAGCATCATGGGACAAGCCTTGTGAAGTTTTTCTATTTTAAGGCGCTCAAGCTTTACGGCGCGGATAACGTAAACGAAGCGGATTACCGCTATCAGGGCGTGATTCCGAGCTCGAGAGAATCCGCAGTTGTCATGCTTGCGGATACGATTGAAGCGGCGGTGCGTTCCATGCTTGGCAGCGGGAAAACGCTGGATGAAGCGGAAAGCGTCATTAAAACGCTCATCAAGGACAAGCTGGATGACGGGCAGCTGAACAACAGCGGCTTAGGCATCCATGAATTGGAAATCATCCGCAAGGCATTTCTGAAGGTCTTCCACGGGATGTATCACGAGAGAGTGGCATATCCCAAGCAGGAAGAAATCAATGCGGCGGCGAAGAAAAGTGACGAAGAAAACAAAGCAGAAGAAAAAAGAGAGGAAGAAAGCAGTGAATCTACTGATTGACAACAGAACGGACGAGCCTTTGACGGCGGAGCTGGAGGATGCCATCCGCAGGGCGGCGGCGGAATCCCTGAAATACGAAGAATTTGACGAGGACTGCGAAATCAGCGTTTCCATTGTGGACAACGAGGAAATCCGCGAGATTAACCGCCAGTTTCGCAACATTGACAGAGCGACGGATGTGCTCAGCTTTCCCATGCTGACGTTTGCGGAAGGGGAAGAAGCGGAGGTCAACGAGAATGACGAAATCGTTCTGGGGGACATTATTATTTCCATGGAGCGCGCGAAGGAGCAGGCGGCGGAATACGGACATTCTCTGAAAAGGGAAATTGCGTTTCTGACGGCGCACAGCATGCTGCATCTTTTAGGGTATGACCACATGGAGCCGGAGGAAGAAGCAGAAATGTTCCGCCGACAGAAGGAGATACTGCTGCAGGCAGGTTTCCCGAGAGAATGAGAGAGTTATTAGCCGCCCTTTTATAGAAAAAACTTTTCCTCATTAGGAAAAGCTACGCTTTAAAATCTTCGGAAAAGTATTTTCTATCGGGCGGCAAGAGGTCACCCTAAGGGTAATGTTGTCCTTTTATAGAAAAAACTTTTTTTCATCAGGAAAAACTGCGTTTTAAAATCTTCGGAAAAGTATTTTCTATCGGACAACAAGTGATGAAATGAATATTTTTATTAAAAGGCATATGGCTTTTAAAGGAATCTTCGGACGGGCAACGAATGATTAACAATATAATTGGGCGGCGAGATATTACCCATATGCAGAAAAAAGGAGGAATTCCTTTATGAAAGACGAAATGTTAAT
>JBNMGO010000166.1:0-4003 GCA_050872285.1 Anaerotignum sp. | reverse complement strand
GCTGGAGCGTTACGGCAGGCATTGCCCCCTCTCTGAAAAGGATATGATTTTATTGCAGGGGATGCTGCTGTATCCGGAGAAATTTCTGCGGCTTATCAATGAATATTATAATCGGCGCAGGACGTGCGTTTCGCCGGCGATGCGGGAGCGGCTTGCGGCGGCGGCAAAGGAAGAGCTGAACGGGGTTCGTTTAAAAAGCGTCATTGCAGGGGGTTGCTGGGGGGGAGATTTTCGCCCCCCTGACAGCCTTCCGCTGTTTCAGAGGTACTTTCGCGATGGGCGAAGTACTTTTTTTGTTGCAACTTCTCTGACTAGGGATTAAAATAGAGGATGAAGAACTCTGCAAAATTTTCCCCGAAGGAGGAGAAAAGGATGAAGGAATATCATTTTCAGGAGAACGAGAAGGACTTCGGTTCGACGGTTCGTTTGGATGCGATAAATGATAAGGTAAAGGAATTCAAGAAAAAAGAGGAAACAGACGAACTGGGGGATGCAAGCGAATTTCTGAATGCGTTTGAATCGGAAAAATTCGATGACCCTGCGGAAACAGATACAGACGAAACAACAGAGGATGCCCTTGTGGATACCTTAGAGGACGCGGATGCCTTGGAGGATGCCCTGGGCGAGACAAGAAAGGACGGCGTTTTCACTGAGCCCGCCCTTCCCGAGGAGGAGGACGAAGAAGATGACGATTGGGAAGACGAGGATGAATACGAAGGAGAGGGGCGCGGCATTTTTGCGCTGGGCGAATCCTTCGGGCTGAATAAAAAAACGGTTGCGTTGGTGATTGTGCTGGCGGTGCTTGCGTGCGTGGTCGGGTTCTCTCTGGTGCGGTGCAGCTTTCACCCGAGCAAGGTTGCGCCTGTTACGGCAGAGGAGGAAGGCACGCCCCTGCTGATTCAGGTGGACCGCGGAGACGGCGAATATCTGGCGTATGACATTGTGGGACAGGAGCGGAAAACCGTATTCCTGACGGAGAAAACAAAAATGACCGATGCAAACGGACGCAAGATTTCCAAGGCGAGCCTTGCAGAGGGCGACCTTCTGGCGGCGGAACTGGACAAGGACGGCGAAACGCTTCTGAGTATCGATTACAGCAGCAATGCCATCCGCACAGAGGAAGCAACGGGGCTGACCGTCAACCGCAAGAAGCGGACGCTGACGAATAAAGAGGAAAATATCTCCTATTCCTATGAGAAGGAAAGCGTATTCTTCTATGACGGAGAGGAAATTGACGCGGCGGACTTAGCACCCTGCGATGAACTGCTGTTAAAACTGGTGGATGATACGGTCTGGTCGGTTGAGGTGCAGGCATACCACGGGTATATCGTGGTGGAAAATATTGATGCAGTGAAAAACGGCAAAATCCAGTTGGATGAGGAAGAAGCCACTGCGCTGACGGAAGGCATGCAGATTGCCGCAACAGAGGGACACCATACCGTGACGGTGACGGGAACGAATATTGAGACGAGAAAGGATGCCGTTGTGGTGGAAGCAGGCGAGGAAACGGTCTATGACCTTTCCAAGGCGCAGGAAAAAATGGGCGTTATCATCATTGATGCGAATGTGAAGGATTACAAGCTTTACATCAACGGCGCGGCGGCGGAAAGCCCTGCGGTACTGCCGATGGGCGAATATGATTTGGTTATCCTGAAAAACGGCTATACGGAATGGAGCCAGCATGTGACGCTGGACAAGGATACGCTGAACGTGACAGCGGAACTGCAGAAGGATGTACAATACGGCACACTGACCGTTACGGCGGATGTGGACGGCGCATGGGTGTATATCAACGGTGAGGAATACGGCGTTGCCCCCATGCAGGTAAATCTGCCTTATGGTTCTTATCATGTGATGCTCGAAAAGAGCGGCTATCAGAATTATAAGCAGACCATACAGATTTCGTCCGCAACGGCGGCGATTCATGCGACAATGGAATAAAGGCGAAATGGTTTCAGATAAAATTCGAGGAGGAAAGAAGAATGGAAGACTATCGTGTAAGATATCAGCAATGGTTGGATGATCCTTTTATCGACGAGGAAACAAAAGCGGAACTGAGAAGCATTACAGACGAAAACGAAATCAAGGAGCGGTTCTTTAAGGAGCTGGAATTCGGGACAGGCGGTCTGCGCGGCATTATCGGCAACGGCAGCAACCGTTTGAACCGCTATACCGTTGGGAAGGCATCCCAGGGTCTGGCGAATTATATCAAAAAAGAAGGCACACAGAAGCAGGGCGTTGCGATTGCATACGATTCCCGTTTCATGTCCCCCGAATTTGCGGAGGTGGCAGGGCTGATTTTTGCGGCAAACGGGATTCCTGCGTATGTATATCCCTCTCTGCGCCCCGTTCCCATGCTTTCCTTTGCGGTCAGAGAATTGGGCTGCACGGCAGGGGTTGTGCTGACGGCAAGCCATAACCCCCCGGAATACAACGGCTATAAGGTATACTGGGCAGACGGCGCACAGGTGGTTGCGCCCAGAGATAAGGGCATTATCACAGAGGTGAACGCTGTAGCAAACTTCGGACAGATTCAGCGGATGGAAAAGGCAGAGGCAGTGGAAAAGAAGCTGTTTAACCTCATCGGCGAGGAAGTGGACGAGGCGTTTGACAGAAACGTGCAGGCACAGCTGATGAACCCCGACATGATTGCAAGAATGGGGGACAAGCTGAATATTGTTTATACCCCTTTGCATGGCTCGGGCAATCTGCCGGTACGCCGCAATCTGACAAAGGCAGGGTTCAAAAATGTATTTATCGTAAAGGAACAGGAACTGCCGGATTCCTCCTTCTCTACAGTGGATTACCCCAACCCCGAGGACACGAAGGTGTTCACACTGGCGCAGAAGCTGGCGGCAGAGGTGGATGCGGATATCCTCGTCGGGACAGACCCTGACTGCGACCGCATGGGCGCGATGGTAAAGGACAGCGAAGGCAAATTTGTTGCACTGACGGGCAACATGGTCGGCGCACTGGCGACAGACTACATCCTTTCCCAGAGAAAGGAACAGGGCAGACTGCCTGCAAACGGCGTGGTGGTGAAAACCATCGTAAGTACAGAAATGATTACGCCCATCTGCAAGGCGTATGGCGTGGAGAAAATTGACGTGCTGACAGGCTTTAAATTCATCGGCGAGCAGATTAAGGGCTTTGAGGAAACCGGTTCTCATACCTATCTGTTCGGCTTTGAGGAAAGCTACGGCTGCCTGGCAGGGACCTATGCGAGAGATAAGGACGGCGTTTATGCGGCGGTTCTGGTCTGCGAAATGGCGGCGTATTATAAGGAAAAAGGCATGACGCTGTATGAAGCACTGCTGAAATTGTATGAGAAATACGGCTATTACCGCGACGGCGTGAAATCCATGACGATGAAGGGTCTGGAAGGGATGGCGAGAATTCAGCGCATCATGAAAACCTTCCGTGAAAATACGCCAAAGGAACTGGGCGGCTATAAAGTCGTGATTGCGAAGGACTACAAGACACAGGTGTTCCGCAATCTGGAAACAGGGGAAGAAAGCGGCAGTCCTCTGCCTGTTTCGGATGTACTGCATTATACACTGGCAGACGGGACATGGGTATGTATCCGTCCTTCCGGGACAGAGCCGAAGCTGAAATTCTATATCGGCGTGAAGGCAGATGGTTTGCAGGCGGCACAGGATAAGGTGGACGCTTTGGATGCGGATATTGAAAGTAAAGTGGCTGAAATAAATTAAGTTGAAACCGGGGGTTTCAACTTGTTAGAACAGAAGAATAAACAGACGAGTTCCGACGGCTGAAAAGCCTTGAAACTCGCTGTTTTCCTCGAGTGGGCAAAGCCCCCTCTGCGGATTCCGGTCGGGACACGCTTCGTTTCCCGAACCCTTCCGCCATTAAAATTCGTTTTGTTTACAATTTATAAAGTCCCTATTTGGGGACTTTTATTTTGTCGAAATCCCCGGTTTCGACTTAGCTGTTGTGGCAGAGAGCATAGAGCACCTTTAAGGGGGAATCAGTGTTATTTTCG
>JBNMGO010000226.1:0-3213 GCA_050872285.1 Anaerotignum sp. | reverse complement strand
GCATTGCGAGGCACCGTAACCCCTTCCGCACGCACCGCCAGAAGCAGGATGTTTTCCGTTGCGCCCACGCTTGGAAACGGCAAATCAATCCGACGCCCCTGTATCCGCTCCGCCTTGCAGCTAAGAATCCCGTCCGTCTCCGCAATCGAAACGCCCATCTTGCGAAAGGCGGCAAGGTGCAAATCAATCGGGCGTTTGCCGATGGCGCATCCCCCGGGGTAGGCAATCTGCCCTTCGCCGCTTCTGCCGAGCATTGCCCCCAGAAAGAGGATGGAGGAACGCATTTTCCGCACCGTTTCGCCGCAAAGTGTCCCTGCGCAGGCAGTACGGCTGTCTATCACCGCTGTCCGTCCCGTAAGCGTGACCGAACAGCCCAACTCTCTGAGGATTTCCAAGGTCTGCAAAACATCCCGAATCCGCGGCAGATTTTCCAGAACCACCTCGTCCTCCGCCAAAAGGCACGCCGCCAGAATGGGCAAAGCGGCGTTTTTGCTCCCCCGCACCGCAAACTCCCCTTCAATCCGCTTCCCACCCTGCACCAGATATGTCCCCATGGCGTTCCCTCCAAAAATCCCTTTACCTTCATGCTATCGGCGAAGCGCATGTTCGGTGCGTGTTTTTTATTTACAAAAAAGAGAAAAACAGCTAAAATCAAGAGGAAACGATACTTTGGACAAAAAGGAGTGCTTCAGATGGAATTAAAAAGAAATATCCTTGATATAACAGGCTTGCAGGTAGGTCAGGCGGAAAATGCGGCGGCGAAAACAGGCGTAACCGTTGTGCTGGCGAAGGACGGCGCAATCTGCGGCGTGGATGTGCGCGGCGCAGGCCCCGGCACAAGAGAGACCGACCTCTTAAACCCCATCAATACCGTGGAGAAGGTGCATGCCGTTGTGCTTTCGGGCGGCTCTGCCTTTGGACTTGAGGCGGCAAGCGGTGTCATGAACTGGCTCGAGAAACAGGGCATCGGCTTTGATGTCGGCGTAACGAAGGTGCCAATCGTCCCCTCTGCGGTGCTGTTTGATTTGGAAAACGGGGATGCCTTTGTCCGCCCCGATCAGGAAATGGGCATGCAGGCATGCGAAAACGCCTCCGATTCCGTCCTTCTGGAAGGCGATTACGGCGCAAGCTGTGGCGCAACGGTCGGCAAGCTGCGCGGCATGGAGCACTGCACGAACAGCGGCATCGGCTCCTGGAGTGAGGAAACGCCAAACGGGATTCGCGTGGCGGCGCTGATTGCGGTCAATGCCATCGGGGATGTTTACGAAAACGGCAAAATCATCGCAGGCACAAAAGCGGATGACGGCAGCTTTACCTCTACGGAAGAAGGCTTTTTGCAGATGGCATCCAATTTTTCCATCAGCGGCAAAAACACCACCATCGGCGTGGTCGCAACCAATGTGAAGCTGACAAAGGCGCAGGCGGCGAAAGTGGCAGGCATGGCGCATGACGGACTGGCGCGCTGCATCCGCCCCATCCATACCTCTCTCGACGGGGATACGATTTTCTGCCTTTCCACGGGGGAGCTGGAATTTCCCGAAAACCCCGTTGACCCTGTCGGCATCCTTGCCGCGAAGGTTGCGGAGCAGGCAATCATCCGCGCGGTAAAGGCGGCAAAATAAAAATTTTCGGAAAATGTCGATTTTCTGTTTTCCGATTGATTTTGCTGTGGTACAATGAAATATCATAGATAAAACGGTTATCAGCATTAGGAGGTACTTATGAAACAGGACATGATTTTGATTCTGGATCTGGGCAGTGAGGAAAATCCCAAGATTGCCCGCGAGATTCGTGCATTGGGGGTTTATACGGAAATTCATCCCCATGATATTACCGCAGAGGAGCTGGCAAAGCTGCCCGGCGTAAAGGGGATTATTTTAAACGGCGGCGTGAACCGCGTGGTGGATGGCGTGGAAATTGATGCGTCCGAAGCTGTTTATAACGCAGGCTTCCCCATCCTGAAGGCAGACCATAAGGGCGGCGCGGCGTTCCCTGCGGATGATGCAGAAAGAGAAACGGTTCTGAAGCATTTCGTATTCGATACCTGCAAGGCAGAAGCCAACTGGAACATGGAAAACTTCATTGCCGACCAGATTGAGCTCATCAAGCGTCAGGTTGGCGATAAAAAGGTTCTGCTGGCGCTTTCCGGCGGCGTGGATTCCTCTGTTGTTGCGGCACTTTTGATTCGTGCCATCGGCAAGCAGCTGACCTGCGTGCATGTCAACCATGGTCTGCTCCGCAAAGGCGAACCCGAACAGGTGGTAAAGGTGTTCCGCGATGAAATGGACGCAAACCTGATTTATGTAGATGCCGTTGACCGCTTCTTAGATAAGCTGGCAGGCGTTGCCGACCCCGAACAGAAACGTAAAATCATCGGCGCGGAATTCATCCGCGTATTCGAGGAAGAAGCAAGAAAGCTGGAAGGCATTGAATTCCTTGGCCAGGGGACGATTTACCCCGATATCATCGAATCCGGCACAAAGACCGTAAAGGTTATCAAATCCCACCACAACGTAGGCGGTCTGCCTGAGGATTTGAATTTTGCTCTGGTAGAGCCTCTGAAAATGCTGTTTAAGGATGAGGTGCGCGCCTGCGGTAAGGCACTGGGTCTGCCCGACAGCATGGTTTACAGACAGCCCTTCCCCGGTCCCGGTCTGGGTGTGCGTTGTCTGGGCGCCATCACAAGAGACAGACTGGAGGCTGTGCGCGAATCCGATGCCATCCTGCGTGAGGAGTTCGCAAAGAATGGTCTGGAAGGCAAGGTTTGGCAGTATTTCACCGCTATCCCCGATTTGAAATCCGTTGGCGTGAAGGATAATAAGCGCGTGGACGAATGGTGTGCCATCATCCGTGCCGTAAATACGATTGACGCCATGACCGCAACCGTGGAAAATGTGCCCTTCGAGCTGCTGCAGCATATCACCGACCGTATCACCCATGAGGTGAAGGGCGTGAATCGCGTGCTGTTCGATCTGACACCCAAGCCCACCGGTACGATTGAATGGGAATAAGCTGAATTATTTCAGCGAAACCCCATTCTCCCGAAAACGGAATTTTTCTTTATCCTGCTTTACTCGGATAAAGTCCACTGAAAATTAGAAAGACCTTGCTCATCTGAATGGATGAACGGGGTCTTTTCTTGTGCCTAAAAACAACCTCTTTTCCTTCATTCTTTCTACGGAATACTACTCTGATACACACACTTAAATCCGT
>JBNMGO010000326.1:0-2218 GCA_050872285.1 Anaerotignum sp. | reverse complement strand
TGGAAAAGGCATATCAGGTTTTGCAGAAAACGGATATCGCTGTTATCGTGATAGACGCAGCCCTCGGGAAAACGGCGGAGGATGCGGCAATTCTTGCAGAAATCCAAAAGAGAAAGATTCCATATCTTATTGTAAAGAATAAAGCCGATTTAAAGCAGGAGCAGGATGGGGAAAATGAAATTTTCGTCAGTGCGAAAACGGGTGAAAATATTTATGCCCTTAAGGAACGCATTGCGGCACTGGCGCCGAAGGGCGAAAGGGAACGCAGAATCATCGGGGATTTACTGGAACCGAATGATTTTGTGGTGCTTGTTGTGCCGATTGATTCCGCTGCACCGAAGGGCAGGCTGATTCTGCCGCAACAGCAGACGATTCGGGATATCCTCGAGACAGGTGCGGTTTCGATTGTGACAAGAGATTTTGAACTCGCAGAAACGCTGACTTCTCTTGGGAAACAGCCAAAGCTGGTCATCACAGACAGCCAGATTTTCGGGAAGGTTTCCAAAATCGTTCCGAAGGAGATTCCGCTGACCTCGTTTTCGATTCTGATGGCGCGGTATAAAGGAAATCTGGAGCAGAATGTGGCAGGGGCGAGAGCCTTGGAAACGCTCAGGGATGGAGATACGGTGCTGATTTCCGAGGGCTGTACGCATCACCGTCAGTGTGAGGATATCGGGACTGTTAAGCTGCCCCGTTGGATTCGGGAATATACGGGGAAGGATTTGCAGTTTCAATTCACAAGTGGCGGCACATTCCCTGCGGATTTGTCTCCTTATGCGTTAATTGTGCATTGTGGCGGCTGTATGCTCAATGAAAAGGAGATGCAGCATCGCCTTGCCATTGCAAGGGAGCAGGGCGCAAAAATGACGAATTACGGCATCTGCATTGCCTATATTCATGGGATTCTGGAAAGAAGCCTTGCGCCTTTAGGGTTATAAAAATAGAAAAAGAAAAGCAGACACCATAGAAATTTTCTGTGTGTGTCTGCTTTTTTGTTATCGTCTGCGGTTTCGTCTGCGAGGTCTTTGTCTGCGAAGCTGTCTTCTTCGCTGATATCTTCGGTAGCCGATGAATCGCGTGATGCAGAAAATGAGAATAAGAACCAGAACTGCAATCCCCACGCCGATGGCAACCTTCTTCGCTGTGCCGGTGAAGGAGGACTGATCCAGCTCTGCCTTCTGTGTATCCGTCAGCGCATCTACATCATTTTGTGCAACCAGATCAACGGTCTGCGTTTCGCCGTTATAGGAAAGCTGCAATGTGCCGATGGTCTGTCCCTTCTTGATTGCCCCCTCTACGCTTTCGGGGATATCCGTCTTAACGGTAACGGCAGAAGCATCTGTTCCCTTCGGCAGGGTGTAGTAAACATCCTCGCTTGGTGCAATTGTTACCTCGCCCAAAGCAACGGCTTTTTTATTGTAGGTTTCGGTGACGGGTACGGTCGAGGTATAATCGTTCACTGCCGCAATTTTAACGGATGCGTAATTTGCAAAGCCATAATCAAACAAAGCGGCGGTATCGGTATAATGCTCCGCGCCATTGCACTTCATCACAACGGCAATCAGCGTCAGTCCGTCCCGTTCGGCGTATGTCACAAGGGTATTCCCTGCTTCAACGGTGTAGCCCGTTTTGCCGCCGATGGCATCCTTATAATAATAGATGGAATTGGGGTTCAGCATTTGGTGCTGCCCGTGCAGATAACGGGTTTCCGTCTGCAGATTGGTCGGGGGAATTTCGTAATCCGTTTCGCTCATCATGGAACGATATTCCTCGTGCTTGAGCAGTTCCCTTGCAATCAATGCCATATCGTGGGCAGTGGTGTAGTGGTTTTCATCAAACAGCCCGTTGGCATTGACGAAATTCGTATTCGTGCAGCCAAGCTCCTTCGCGCGTTTCGTCATGTGCTTCGCAAATGCCTCGACAGAGCCGTCCACATATTCCGCTACGCCGTTGGAGGCTTCGTTTGCGGAACGCAGGATAATCGCACGCAGCACCTGTTCCAGGGTCAGCGTTTCGCCCTCCATGATGGCAATATGCGCGCTGCCCTGCTCAATGTTGTAAACGGCATCATGGGAGAAGGTGATTTCATCTGTCAGCTTGCCGTTTTCCAGTGCCAGAAGAATCGTCATCAGCTTTGTAATGCTGGCAGGGTACATTTTTTTGTCCGCATCCTTATCATAGAGGATTTCGCCGCTCGCCGCATCCATCAGAACAGCGG
>JBNMGO010000090.1:0-5782 GCA_050872285.1 Anaerotignum sp. | reverse complement strand
TGCGCCGCCCATCCCTGCCAGCATGGCAAAGGCGGAAATCAGCATACTCAGCGGCATACAAACGCCAATCCCCGTCAAGGAAAGCTTGCCTGTTTTGGGGATATGCCCGATATAAATACGGTCAACGACATTATATAATACATTCACAATCTGCGCTGTGATGGCAGGCACTGCCAGCTTCCACAGCAGCTTTTTTATGGGCTGCACGCCCAATTCATTTTCCTGTTCCATTTTTCTCCTTACTTACCCAGACAGAACTTGGTAAAAATCCTGTCTATAATTTCTTCATCACTGGTATCCCCCGTGATTTCGCCCAGAGCGCGGTTGGCATCCTGCAAATCCATGGAGATAAAATCCTCGGGCATGCGCATGGTAATGGTTTCCATGCAGTGCTCCATAGCTTCTTTCGCACGATAGAGCGCATCCTTATGTCTGGTATTGCCGAGAAGGGCATCGTCCGCCGTTGCCGTATGCCCGTCTAAGAACATATTTTTCAGCGCATCCAGAAGGGCATCAAAGCCCTTGTTTTCCTTCACGGAGATAAACAAAATCTGCTCCTGCGGTACATATTCCACAAGCTCCGCCAGAGAAAGCTTCTGGTCTAAGTCCACCTTATTCAACAAAACAATGGTCTTTTTCTCGCGGATGAAGGAAAGAATTTCCTTATCCTCTTCTTCTAATGGACGGGAGCCGTCGAGCATCATAATAACCAAATCGGCATTCGCGGCATAGGCTTTCGATTTTTCCACGCCCATTTTTTCCACCACATCGCCGGTTTCGCGAATCCCTGCAGTATCGACAATTTTAATGGGAATCCCATCAATATTCAGGTATTCCTCAACCGTATCCCGCGTTGTACCGGGAATATCGGTGACAATGGCGCGGTCCTCCTCCAGAAGCCAGTTCAGCAGAGAGGATTTCCCGACATTCGGCTTGCCGACAATAACGGTCTGTAAGCCTTCGCGGATAATTTTGCCGCGGTCTGCCCCTTCAAGCAGCTTTTCCATTCTTGCAAGCAGCTTTTTTGCGCCCTGCTCCATGGTGCTGTAGGTTTCTTCCTCGACATCGTAATCAGGGTAATCAATGACCGCTTCAATGGATGCAATCATATCCAGAATTTCCTCGCGCATTTCGCGGACGGCTGTTTTCAACCTGCCTTCCAGCTGATTGACCGCCGCCTGTCTGGACAGCTCCGTTTTGGATTCAATCAAATCAATGACCGCCTCCGCCTGTGTCAGGTCGATACGCCCGTTCAGAAAGCCGCGCTTGGTAAATTCGCCCGGCTGTGCAATACGCGCGCCTGTTTTCAAAACCGCTTCCAGTACCCTTCTCGTCACCAGAGAACCGCCGTGGCAGTTAATCTCCACGATATCCTCCTTCGTATAGGTATGGGGTGCTTTCATAACAGAAACCAGTACCTCGTCAATGATTTCGCCGCCTGTACCGTCTGTGATTTTGCCGTAGGATAAGGTATGGGTCGCCTTTTCCGTCAGTTTTTTTCTGCCGATAAAAATGCTGTCTGCTAAGGCAATGCAGCCTGCACCGCTCATCCGCACAATGCCGATGCCGCCTGTGCCGATGGGCGTGGAAATAGCCGCAATGATATCATCAAGCATGTATTCTCTTTTCATATTTACCTCCTCTCTTTTTTGAGGGACTCTGTCCCTCAAGCTCCCTGCAAGGGGAATCATTCCCCTTGACCCCGATTTGCAGAAACTATCGTTTCTGCGAGAAAAAATTATTATATTCTTGCGCCGCAGGCAAATAAAAGTTTTGATTGAACTTTTTCAAAAGTTCACAGGGTTTGGGACAGCGTCCCAAGGTCTTTTTTAAAACAAAAACCCAATGTAAAAAACAACGGGTTTTTAAAACTTTCTGATTTCGACTTACTTTAGTGTAATGACAACATTTCTGTAAGGCTCTTCGCCCTCGCTGTATGTTGTAACGAATCTGTCATTCTGCAGTGCGGAATGGATGATTCTTCTTTCATAAGGGTTCATAGGCTCCAGCACAACATTTCTCTTTGTGTGCTTTACCTTCTTCGCCAGATTGAACGCAAGGCTTTCCAGTGTTTCCTTTCTTCTCTGACGATAATTTTCCGTATCCAGCATTACGCTGATGTAATAAGGGCTTTTCTTATTGACAACCAGATTTACCAGATACTGCAGAGCATCCAGTGTCTGCCCTCTCTTACCGATGAGGATACCCATATCGTCGCCTGTCAGCTCAATATACAGGTGTTTCTCCTTCTGCTCTGTTTTGATTTTTACAATCAGCCCCATGCTCAGGAATACTTCCTTCAGGAAGGTTTCCGCTTCCTTTTCGGGGTTGAAGTTTTTCTTCACCAGAACAACGGCATCCTTGCCGCCGAACATCCCCAGAAAGCCCTTGGAGCCTTCATCAATGACTGTGATATCTACTTCCTCACGAGTTGCGCCCAGTTCCGCCAGAGCAGCCGCGATGGCATCATCTACAGTCTTCGCGCTTTTTCTGATCTCTTCCATTACTGCGCTACCTCCTCTGCAAATTTCTTTTTATAATATTTAGACAGGATTACCTGCTGCAAAATACCAAACAGGTTGGAAATTGTCCAGTACAGACCCAGACCGGCAGGCATATTGATTGCGAATACACCCATCATGATCGGCATGGTATACAGCATGGATTTGGACATTGCTGCCGCAGGGTTGCTGGGGTCGCTGTTCTGAGGGTTCATCATCATCATGATTTTGGACTGCAGCCATGTGGTGATACCTGCTGCAATGGGGATGATAATGCCGGGCAGATGCAGCCCCGCCTTGCTTACCAGAGGAATGGTCAGGAAGGTTTCAATGCTGCTCTTTGTTGCCAGCAGAGGAACCAGAGAGCTGCCTGCATCGCCGAGGTTCTGCAGGATTACATTCCAATCATCGGGCTTCAGATAGTTGACCAGCATAACCACATTATTGACACTGCCCATATCAAAGCCTTCCTTGATGATGGCAACATTTTTATAGGCATTGGCAAATTCCTGTGCGTAAGGCTGGAATACCTCCATTCTCAGGGAAACGGGGATATTCACGATTGCCGTTGCGATATCGGTATAATTCTGACCGATAACGTCTACATAAACATAGGCATTCTGGAACAGATAGAACAGTGCATACAGAATAGGCAGCTGAATCAGCATCGGCAGACAGCCGCTGACCATGCTTACGCCGTTTTTCTTCTGAAATTCCTGCATTTCAAAAGCCATACGCTGCTGTGACATCTGATCTGTTTTTCCTTCATATTTCTTCCTGATCTTCATCAGCTCAGGCTGCAGTGCCTGCATTTTAAAAGAAGACTTCTGCTGCTTCACCATCAGAGGAAACAGGATCAGTTTCACGATTAAGGTAAAAATAATGATTGCCAGACCCAGAGAGCCTGCGCTTGTGTTGCTGTGCAAAAGCTCAAACAGCAAATTGTACACTTTCCCCATCAGATTGGCGAATGGACCGACAATCTTACCGGGCTGTCTTACGGAAGGCAATGCTTCCAGCAAATAGGGTAAATAGGACATTTTTTCCTCCTTCAACAAACAATACGAGATCTTCGCCCCGAAGGACAGTTATTTTTCATTCTTCTCAGGCACAGGATCATAGCCGCCCGCATGGAAGGGGTGGCATTTCAACAGTCTTCGAATGGCCAGATACGTGCCCTTTATCGGCCCAAACCGTGTGATGGCAATATACGCGTACTGGGAACAGGTAGGGGTGAATCTACAGTTTTTCCCAAGATGCGGCGATATTGCTGCCTGATAGAAACGAATCATCAGCAGAAAGAGCTTCTGAAAAAATACGGAAACCAATGTCATAAGAGCTACGAACTTCTCCTTCATTGCGTCCCTTCTTCCTTCTCTTCCTTTCTGCCTGCTTCTGATTTTTCCTGACGGTCCTTTCTTTCAGACGCGCTCAGCAGAAGCTGTTGTTTTTTGAAAAGATGCCGCAGGGAACGGCACACCTCATGATAGGACGCAGCTGCGCAGGAAACGCGAGCGATGACAACAAAGTCATACCCTGCCTTCACTTCCTCCTCCATGCTGCGATAGCTTTCCCGGATGAGACGTGTCACATGAGAGCGCACCACGCTCTTGCCCACCTTTTTGCTGACGGAAATCCCCAGCTTATTGTGGTCATGTGTTCCGTTTTTTACCATATATAATACCAAATGGCGGTTGGCGATGGATTTGCCCTTCTGATATACATGGCGAAACTGAAAATTTTTCTTTAAAGATTCTGTAAACTGCATCACGCAACCCCCCTTTGCGGCCGCCGAAAAAATTTCTCCATCATGAACAAAAGGCCACACGAAATACGCTGCGGCCTTAAATACACATGAAAAAAATTATGCGGATAATACTTTTCTACCTTTTCTTCTTCTTGCAGCAAGCACTTTTCTGCCGTTTGCTGTTCTCATTCTTTTTCTGAAGCCATGTTCTCTGCTTCTCTGTTTTTTCTTAGGCTGGAATGTCATTTTCATGGTTGTTGCACCTCCTTCAATTTCCGGGTTCTGCTCACCCTTTTTATGAGCACTGCCCCTATTATAGTAAAAAAAGCATAGCACGTCAAGAAAAAATTTTTCAGAAAAGCCCTGTATTCTGCGGATTTGTCCACATTTCCACAGGAATTTCATAAAAAATTTTCGACAGAAAAGGAATATTTAGTTTTTTTCACAAAAGTTTTACTATATCTTGTATACAATATCTCTTTCCAATTTTTTTGGACAAGTTTTTCATTGAACCTGTGGATAACTTTTGCTATACTAAAGACAATCATGCCCTTCTGTATATTTCCACAGGATTCACACCGGACAGATTATGTTATCCACAGCTTGTGTATAACTTTGTTGATAACTTTTGCTTTTGTGTAAAAAAACTGTGGACTTTCCGTTCGGTAAATTATAGGATAAGCCTGAGAAAGACAGGCTTTGCGGCTTTGTGAATTCTGTGCAGAAGGAAAAGAAGAGAAGCTGTGCATAACATTGGAAAAACAGATGATTCCCCCCGTTTTACACAGGGATATCCCGTTTGTCTGTGGATAAGCAGCAGGCAGAAAAACTAAAAAAGGAGGTCATTGCATGGAACTGAAACAGATCTGGGAAGAAGCACTGAAAATGATTGAAGAAGAAACCTCTCCGGTCAGCTTTGCCACCTGGATTCAGCCGATTGTCCCCTGCGGCATTATCGGGAATAAAATTATTTTGCAGGTAAAGGAATCCTTTCTGAAGGAAATCATTGAAAAACGGCACCTGCCGCTGATTCGCACTGCAATTAAAATGGTAACAAAAAACGAATATGACATTATGATTACGACAGAGGAGGAGCAAAAGGCAGGGAGCCTGCATAACCTTGCGGCGGAAAAGCCCGCAGAAAATGAGCTTGCCCGAAACCTGAACCCGAAATATGTATTCGATTCCTTCGTTGTCGGCAACAGCAACCGTATGGCGCATGCCGCATCCCTTGCCGTTGCGGAATCCCCGGCGCAGGCGTATAACCCCCTGTTTCTGTACGGCAATTCGGGACTTGGCAAAACGCACCTGATGCACTCCATCGGGCATTTTATCCTGGACCGCAATCCGCAGGCGAAGGTGCTGTATGTCACGAGCGAAACCTTCACCAATGAGCTGATTAACTCCATCCAGAATAATAAAAACGAGGAATTTCGGAATAAATACCGCAATATCGACGTATTGATGATTGACGATATCCAGTTTATTTCCAAAAAAGAAGGGACACAGGAGGAATTTTTCCATACCTTTAATG
>JBNMGO010000284.1:0-2536 GCA_050872285.1 Anaerotignum sp. | reverse complement strand
TATGGAAAATAATACACAAAACAACCCTCAGCCTACACCGCCCAGAAGAAAACAGATGGCTCCCAGAGATATGCTTCTCATCGCTCTGGCTGTCCTCGTACTTGTCCGTATCGACTGGCGGCACATGAATAGCTTTCATTATCTCATTCTTTTCCTGCTGGTTCTTTGCTTTATGCTGCGCTGGTCGAATATGCGTAAGGATGCAAGACGACAGGAGTTGCTTAAGAAAAAAGCAGAATATGAGGCAATGCAGCAGCAGAAAGACGCCGCTGCGGATGCTCCCGCGGAAGAAATTCCCACAGAGGATATGACTGTTGACGGTGCACCCGTCCCTGCGGAAGACGAAACAACCGAAAAAGAATCAGACGCATAACGTTTCTGCACAGGAAACAAGGGTTTCACGGCATTTTGCCGATGGAACCCCTTTTTTATCCCCTATATGCAGCAGGTCAAGTTTTGTTTTCCGCTTATTTCTGTCCGAATTTATAGCCGACACTCCAAACCGTGCGAATGCCCCATTCATCCTCGCTGTTCAGCTTTTCGCGGATACGCTTTACATGGACATCCACTGTTCTGGTATCCCCCACATATTCATAGCCCCAGATGCGGTCCAGCAGCTGTTCTCTGGTGAAAACCCGATTGGGATGCTGCGCCAGAAAGCTGAGCAGTTCAAATTCCTTCGGGGGAAAATCCAGACTTTTCCCATGATACAGCACGGAATAATTCGACAGGTTGATTTCCAGTTCTCCGAATTTCAGAATATTTTTATTTTCCTCCTGCTTCGGTTCATATCTGCGCAGCACCGCCTTCACGCGCGCTACCAGTTCCTTCGGCTCAAAGGGCTTTACGATATAATCATCCGCGCCCAATTCCAGTCCAAGCACCTTATCAAAGGTTTCCCCCTTCGCCGTCAGCATGATAATCGGCACGCGACTTGTTTTACGCACCTCTGTGCAAACCTGATAGCCGTCCATCCCGGGCAGCATCAGATCCAGCAGAATCAAATCGGGCTGAAAGCTTTCCACTGCGGGCACAGCTTCCTTCCCGTCATAAATCTCCTGCGTTTCATAGCCTTCCTTCATCATGTAAAGAGAAATCAGCTCCGCGATATGCTGATCGTCATCCACAACTAAAATCTTCTGTTTTCCCATCTTCTTCACCTCTGTTCAGAAATCCGCTTTTTATTTTAATTCCACAACCGTAACACCGGCTTCGCCCTCGCCAAAGGTACCGGGTCTGTAACTTTTTACATGAGAATTCATTTTCAGATAATTCTGCACGCCGGCGCGCAGTGCGCCTGTGCCCTTCCCATGAATAATCACAACCTGCTTCAAGCCGGAAAGATACGCATCATCGATATATTTATCAATATTGGCAATCGCCTCATCCACAAGCTGTCCGCGGCAGTCAATTTCCGCAGAAATAAACTGGCTCTTGGAAAATTTCGCCTTCGTCTGCTGCTGCTGTTTTTTCTGTTTTTCTTTCGGTCTCGGGGTATCATCGAGCATCAGTTCCGCCATCGGCACCTTCATTTTCATAATACCCATCTGCACCATAACCTCTTTATTCTTATCGGGCGCAGTCAGCACCTCGCAGTTCTGGTCGAAGGAAATGACATATACTCTGTCACCCGGCTTAAGATTTTCGGGTGCCTTATGGTTCGGCTTCACCTTTTTCGATTTCAGGAAATCCTGCTGCATGGAGGAAAGCTTTTCATTCAGCTTCTGTCTCTGCTCCAGTGCCTTATTGCGGTTATTCGCCGCCTTAGCCTGCTTATTCATTTCCTTGATGATGCGATCGGCTTCTTCCTTCGCCTGCACATAAAGCTGCTTTGCATCTTCTCTCGCCTTGGCAAGGATTTTTTCCTTCTGCTCTCTTGTTTTTTCTTTCTGGCGTTCCACCTCTTTTTTCAGTTCTTCCGCTTCTCTGCGGTATTCCTCTGCACGTTCCTGTTCAAATTTGACAGATTTCTTGCTGATTTCCAGATCGGTAATCACATCCTCAAACCGTGCTTCATCTCGGCTGATAAATTCCTTCGCCGCAGAAAGAATGTATTCCTGCAAGCCAAGCCGCTTGGAAATGGCAAACGCATTACTCTTCCCGGGAATCCCAATCAGCAGACGATAGGTCGGGCGGAGGGTTTCCACATCAAATTCACAGCAGGCATTTTCCACACCCTCTGTTGTCAGCGCGAATACCTTTAATTCACTATAGTGCGTGGTTACCGCAGTGCGAATTTTTCTGTCCAGCAGTGCCTGAATGATGGCAACCGCCAGTGCCGCGCCCTCTGTCGGGTCTGTCCCTGCGCCAAGCTCATCAAACAGCACCAGAGATGCATCTGTCACCTCGTCCATGATTCTGACGATATTCGTCATGTGCGCGGAGAAGGTACTCAGGCTCTGCTCAATGCTCTGCTCATCCCCGATGCTCGCAAATACGTTATCAAACACCGCAAGCTGCGAATTATCAAACGCAGGAATATGCAGCCCTGCCTGTCCCATCAACGTAAACAGTCCCAGCGTTTTCAGGGCAACCG
>JBNMGO010000360.1:0-1947 GCA_050872285.1 Anaerotignum sp. | reverse complement strand
TCCACCTCATGCACCTGCTTCAGAATATCCAACAGAGAGGTATTCCTTCTGTCCTTGCCGTAGCTTGCCACATGGATGCCCGTCAGCACAACCTCTTTAAAGCCATTTTCCGCCAGACGCTTTACCTCTGCCACAACCTCCTGCGGCTCTCTGCTGCGGATAGGCCCTCTCGCATAGGGAATGATGCAGTACGAGCAATACTGACTGCACCCATCCTGAATTTTCAGATAGGCTCTCGTTCTGTTTGCCAGCTTCTGAATGGAAAGCGGCTCAAATACGCGCTCCTTCATGATATCGGAAACGTGGTTCTCCACGCCGCTTGCCTTGTCATACTGTTCCACCATTTCCACAATCTGCGCTCTGTCCTTCGTCCCGATAACCAGATTGACCCCTGCAATCTCCATCAGTTCTTTAGGCGCAGTCTGTGCATAACAGCCGACAACCGCCACAATGGCATTTTCATTCTGTCTTTTTACCTTACGAATCAGCTGACGGGATTTTTTATCCCCGAAATTCGTTACCGTACAGGTATTGATGACATACACATCCGCTTTTTCATCAATCCCCACAATTTCATAGCCCTTTTCTGCGAATAACTCCGCAATGGCTTCACTTTCATACTGATTTACCTTGCAGCCTAACGCAAAACTTGCTGCTTTCTTCATATTAAAACGCTCCTTCGCGGCAGAAAAATTTCCTTCGCTCTGCCGCTCTCTATTATTCATCAATTTATTCTGAAAAACAACGGTAAAATCTTCATTGCTACCGTTACCTCTTTTCCGGAAAGCCAGACCAGATGCTCTCTGAGCATTTCCCAGCGTTCCTTTTTGGGCGTAACCTGCGCGCAGATGGTCTCCATGGCATCCAGATGCGCCATGATATCCTCCCGCTCCGCAAGGGAAAGCCCCTGCATCATGCCGATTTCCAGGCGAACCGTTGTAAAGTCCGCATTAAAATTCAATTCCTCATGCTCCTTGGCAATGGAATATTCGATTAAGCCTTCGTTGCTGTAATCATTTTCCCGAAACAGCTTCATCCGCTCCAGTAACGTCCGCACATTTTCCCGATAATTCTCCGCCATATCCGCGATATCCTCATACGGCTGAATGACCTTAAGCCCCTTGGTGAAGCCCTCAATTCTTTCGGCATAATGCTCCAGAAGCAGGCGGAACAGCCCTTCCAATGCCTCGCTGTCATAGGAGGATGCCTCCCAGACACGCTCCACGCGGTCAATATCCTCGTCAATCATGGTTCGTATATCCTTTTCCTCTGGCATAGTCTCCACCGCCCCTTCTGCATTCAAATTATCTTTTAGTATAGCATAAAAACAGGGGCTCTGGCAAGAAGCCCGCCCCGTTAAAACCGTTTTTTCGCAAAATTCATACAAAAGAACGCCTGATTCCAATTGATTTTTTCCTTCCTCTGTGCTATCATAGCAGTAAGAAAGGATTACCGCTCTCGGAAAGGCGGTCAGTCCGAAATAATTACGGGAGACCGTCTAACTTCTGTTAGGCGGTCGTTTTTTATTTATCCCCTGTTTTGATACAGGGAGATAAGTGCTATTACAAGTATGCCAAGCTGGATAAGATCCGAGTATGTAACATACATAGCATCACCCCCTTTACAGGAAGTGACTGAACCGCCGAGCGATAATCCATATATTCAGTGTATCATAAACTTCTTTTTTCGACAAGCAACAAAAAGAGCCGTATCCCTACGGCTCTCTTATCATTTTCGATTATTTTTCTTCTTCGTCATCCTCAATGATTACAACCATGCCGCCCAGTCTTCTGTTCAGCTCTTTTCTTGTAATCTTGATGATATTGGGTGTCACGCCATCCGGCTGCTCCTCGATAAAGTATGCTTCCTCCTTATCGCAGTCGTTTTCATCCAGCCAGCCGCTGAAATAGGACAGGATGGAACGCATAATCCCCACGCTGTGCCCCC
>JBNMGO010000266.1:0-2721 GCA_050872285.1 Anaerotignum sp. | reverse complement strand
TTCGCCAAACCTTCGCAAGACATAGCAATATGGAAAAAATAAGCCCCGAATTCGTCCGAATTCGGGGCAATATATGCAATGCTTCTGCCTGTTTTCTTATTTAATCTGTGCGCTGTCCTTCAGAAGAACGTCATGCGCGCCGCCTTCCACCAGAGAGGTTGTGGAAATAACGGTAATCTTTGCTTTTTCCTGCAATTCGGGAATGGAAAGCACGCCGCAGTTGCACATTGTGGATTTCACCTTTTTCAGGGAAAGCCCTACGTTGTCATGCAGGCTGCCGGCATAGGGAACATAGGAGTCAACGCCTTCTTCAAAGGAAAGCTTTGCATCGCCGCCCATGTCGTATCTCTGCCAGTTTCTCGCTCTTGCGGAGCCCTCGCCCCAGTATTCCTTCATGTAGGAGCCGTTGATGTTCACCTTGTTTGTAGGGGATTCATCGAAGCGTGCGAAGTATCTGCCCAGCATGATGAAGTCTGCGCCCATTGCCAGTGCCAGTGTCATGTGGTAATCGTAAACGATACCGCCGTCGGAACAGATGGGGATATAAATACCGGTTTCCCTGTAGTAATCATCTCTTGCCTTTGCAACCTCGATGACAGCAGAGGCCTGTCCACGGCCGATGCCCTTCTGCTCACGGGTAATGCAGATAGAACCGCCGCCGATACCGATTTTTACAAAGTCTGCGCCGCAGTCTGCCAGGAAACGGAAGCCTTCCGCGTCAACTACGTTGCCTGCGCCAACCTTTACGGTGTCGCCGTAGGTTTCGCGAATCCATTCCAGGGTATCCTTCTGCCATTCGCTGTAGCCCTCGGAGGAGTCAATGCACAGAATGTCTACGCCTGCTTCCACCAGAGCGGGTACTCTTTCCTTGAAGTCTCTTGTGTTGATACCTGCGCCGACAACATAACGCTTGCTGGAATCCAGCAGCTCGTCCTTGTTTTCCTTGTGGCTGTCGTAGTCCTTACGGAATACCATATATTCCAGTCTGCCTTCCGCATCTACGATGGGCAGCTGGTTGATTTTGTTGTCCCAGATGATGTTGTTTGCTTCCTTCAGTGTTGTGCCGGAGGGCGCCCAGATGAGCTGATCCATGGGTGTCATGAAGCTTTCTACCTTTTCATGTCCTTCCATGCGGCTCACGCGGTAGTCTCTGCTTGTTACCAGACCAACCAGCTTGCCCTGTGCCGTGCCGTCTGTGGTAACTGCAACGGTGGAATGGCCTGTTCTTGCCTTCAGCGCAAGAATATCGTTCAGTGTGCTTTCGGGGCTGATGTTGGAATCACTGATAACAAACCCTGCCTTGTAGGATTTTGCTCTTGCCACCATAGCCGCCTGGCTTTCGATGGGCTGAGAACCGAAGATAAAGGAAATGCCGCCTTCTTTCGCCAGAGCCACTGCCATCTTGTCATCGGATACTGCCTGCATCACTGCAGATACCAGAGGGATGTTCATTGTGAGCGCAGGTTCTTCCCCTTTTTTGAATTTAACAACGGGTGTTTTCAGGCTTACGTTATCCACCATGCACTGCTTGGAAGAATAGCCGGGTACCAGCAGAAATTCGCTGAAGGTTCTGGATGGTTCTGTGAAATAAATTGCCATTTTTCTTTCTCCTCCTATGATTCTTTCTCGATTTTGATATAGAGTACGCCATTCTGATAGTTTTTAATGTTGAAAATGATTTTAACACTAAAAAGCCGCTCATTCAAGGGTACTTTCGGGATTTTTGACTTTTTGTGGATTTCGTCGGTTTTTTTCGGGTTTTTCCCGTATTTTCGCACGTTTGTATACAGCGTACCCAAGGCTTTCCTTCCTTGACAAACGGTTGACAAACCGCTTTCCTTGGAATAGTCTAGTAATTGGACACAAAAACAAAAGAAAAAAGGGAAAAAAGGGAGGAAGTTTTATGGAGAATACAAAAAACCGCTATTTTGTGCGGATTCCCGCCTACGTCATCGGGCTTTTGATTATGACGCTCGGCGTTGCCATTTCTGTCAAGTCGAATCTGGGGGTTTCGCCCGTCAGCTCCATTCCGTATACCATCACCTGCGTGGTGGGTCTGGAAATGGGGAAGGCAACGATTTTGTTTCACGCCGTTCTGGTTCTGCTGCAAATTGTTCTATTGCGCAGAGCCTTTCAGGCAAAAAATTTACTGCAGATTTTCGCAGGGATTCTGTTCGGGTATTTCACGACCTTCTGTAATTCGCTCATGGTCTATTTCCCCGATCCGTCGAATCTCATTGTGCGCCTTCTGATGATGCTTGTCAGCACCGCGCTCATTGCCTTCGGGCTGTTCTGGTATGTCCCTGCGGATATCATTCCGCTGGCAGGGGAGGGCGCAATGCTTGCCATCTCCAAGACGATTAAAAAGCCTTTCCCGACCGTTAAGGTCGCTTTCGATGTCAGCATGGTTGTCATTTCTCTCGTTACCTGTCTCGTCTGCCTGCATTCGCTCGGCAGTGTTGGCATCGGCACGATTGTTGCTGCCGTTCTCGTCGGCACAGAGCTGCGCTGGATTACGAAAAAATGCGGCGCACAAAGAGATGTGATTCTCGGCGTTGCGAAAAGAGAGACGGCACAGTTGCCGCTGCTCGCCATCATGAAGCAGGAGGTCTATACCGTTTCCGGAGAAACCTCCATCCGCGATGCCCTGCATCTCATTACGGAAAAGAAAATCAGCGGTGTACCCGTCACAGATGGGGATAAAAACCTGATCGGCTTCCT
>JBNMGO010000210.1:0-3383 GCA_050872285.1 Anaerotignum sp. | reverse complement strand
GAGGAGGGGTCCCGGGTTTTTGTTACTTTTTAGCATAAAAAGTAAGAAAGAACGCCCTTGTTTCGCCGAAAGAGTTCCAAACGGGCGAATTGCTTATCTTCACCAAGAAAAATCATAGCGCAACTGCGCTCAACCAGTGCGAAGCACTGCTAATCATGGCGCAACTGCGCCCAATCGGCGCTTGCGCCGTTGCTTTTTCCTGCCCACACTTGTGCCGACAATTTTGTCGCGTTCCTTCGGCGCTTACGCCGCTAATCATGGCGCGACTGCGCCCAATAAAAAAGGAGCCGAAAGGCTCCTTTTTTGTAAATCCTCTTAAAACAGTTTCTCCACATCTTCCGTTGTCGCCGCAATATAATCCGCCCCATGCGCCTCAAACTCCTCCCTGTCCCCATAGCCGTATTCCACGGCAATGCAGGGAATCCCGATGGCATGTGCGCCCTCGATGTCAAATTTCCTGTCCCCAATCATGATGACATCGTCCTTTTCCGCCTGCATGGTCTCCAGCACATAATCGATCACCTTCGCCTTATTGTCCCTGCCAAGCTCTCTGCGGTCACCGCCAATGACCTCGAAATAGTCCGCAATCCCGAAATGCTCCAGAATCCGCACCGCTAAGTCCTCTTTTTTCGAGGTCGCAACGGCAAGGCGTTTGCCCTTTTTCCGCAGTGCCTGCAAAAGCTCCGCCACGCCGGGGAATACGCTGTTTTCAAACAGCCCGATTGTCGCATAGCGTTCGCGGAAGATGGCAACAGCCTTTTCCGCCATGTCCTGCTCCATGCCGAATTCCTTCCGAAAGGACTGTATCAGCGGCGGCCCTACGATAAAATGCAGATCCTCCGCCGACCAGATGCGCTGTCCCATTTTTTCCTGCATATACTGCGTGGAACGGATGATGCCTTCCTTGGAATCGGTCAATGTGCCGTCCAGATCGAAGAGGATGATGCTTTGCTTCAATGTATCCATATCAATTTCTCCTTGTTTTTTGCTCTGTAACCTACATTATTCTAGCAGAAATCAATCGGAACTGCAATGCCCTACGCCAATTCTCCTTTCTTTGCCAGAAACAAGCTGACCTCTTCGAAAAAATACCCCAAGGCTGCCCAGAGCGGCGCATAATCCAGACGAATCAGCCCCAGAACGGAAAAGGGATTGTCCCCGTAATCCCAGGGGCAAACGCCCGTTGCCAGACGAATCAGCCCCCCTGCGGCAAATTCCACCAGAAATATGGTCACGCTGTAAAGCCCAAGCCTCTGCCAGAGCGGACAGCTTTTCCGCACCGCAAGAAACAGGGGCGAAGCAAACGCCGCCATCCCGTAAATGGGAAACATCCATAAATAGGTTTTCGCCGTCAGTGCGCCGTCCCCCAGAAAAAGGGAATGAAGTCCCGTCCAGAGGATTTCGATGCACCAGCCCAGACAGCCGAATATCAGAAATCTTTTTGTCATAATTTTAATATGGCAGAATCGATTCGATTTATTTTAGCAAAAACTGTTTTTAAAAAGTCGAATCCTGATTTCGACTTACGGCTCCGTCAGCACGCCTGCAAGTATTTTCGCCAACGGCTCCATGGAATTCCATATTTCTTCCTTCGTGTTCGTCTGCGCGCCGACCTCAATCAGCGTGGAACGCGGCAGCATATGCAGGCTGAAGCGATACGCATTGAGATAAATCTTGCGGCTGAACCCGGGGTAAAGCGCATCCGCCGCCGTTTTCATCTGTAGGCTGAAGGCAAGATTTTCCTTTAAATACGGGTTTTCCAAGCCGCTGATGGCCTGCGTTGTGCCGTTTTTATTCAGGCGGCAAAGCCCATTGAAAAACATCACCTGCGCGCAGGGCTTGCCGTTTACGTTTGTTACAAGCCGCGTGCTGTCCCCCACACCGTCCCGATGCAGGTCAATGCAGACCTCAATGGAAGGATGCTCCGCCAGAATTTTGCGAATCGGCGGCTCCATCCGCTCATACGCCCCCGTAATCTGCCCCTTGCCGTTCACCACGTCATATTGCCCGTCATCATGCAGCACCCCGATGCCGTATTCCTCCTCCAGAATCCGTTTGAGTTCTTCCCCTGCCCCCCAGATGCCCTCGGAAAGTCCTTTGCTCATGTCGCTGTCGGCAAAGCCTTCGTGGGCATGGGTGTGAAAAATCAGGATTTTCGGCTCCTTCGTGGTCTGTTCTATGCTGAAATCAAGCCCCAGCGCCTGCTCCGCATCGATATCAGAGGGAAGCAGGGTCGTGCGGCTGTCTATGATGTAATAGTTGCTTCTGAGATAGGAAAAATCCTTGAGCTTCGCCAATTCCTCCGCCGAAACGGAAAGCGTCCGTCCGCCCTTGGTAACGGCAGGGGTGCTTGAAAATTCCACATCCTTCGTACCGAAAACCTTTGCAGAAAGCGACGCGGTTTCTTCTTTGTAAGGGGTGAACGCAGCTTGTCCCGGCAGAACCTCCGCCATGGCAAATGCACCGCCGCCCATGCCGAAAAAGAAGGGCAGCGCCAGCAGAAAAAGCACCAGACCTGCCAGATTCAAGGCTCCTTTGTTCTTTTTTTGCACGATTGCTGCCTCCTTTCCTCTTTCCATTCTATGAGGAAGGGGCGGAAAACAGAACGAAAGGCGTGCCTTGCAATTCCTCTCTGCGGCTTTTATAATGAAAGCAAAAACAGAAGGTGAAAAGCATGACAGAAGTGGTAGCGGCACTCATTTGGAACGGAGATCAGTTTCTTGCCTGTCAGCGGCCTGCAAATAAGGCGCGTGGGCTTTTGTGGGAATTTGTCGGCGGCAAGGTGGAGCAGGGAGAAACAAAGGAAGCGGCACTCATCCGTGAATGTCGGGAGGAACTCGGCATTACGGTTGCGGTCGGGGAGGTTTTCATGGAGGTTGTCCATGAATACCCCGACCTGACCGTCCATCTGACGCTGTTCCATGCGAAAATCGCCGCAGGTACGCCGCAGAAGCTGGAGCATAACGATATCCGCTGGATTACTACAAAGGAAATCGATGCTTACCCCTTCTGCCCTGCGGATGTGGAAATCCTGAAAAAACTGAAACAGGAATATTAAAATAAAAGGCTTTCTCTTATGTTGCAGAGAAAGCCTGATTTCGACTTATTTTTCCTTGAGTGGCAGTGCCACCTGTGTAATGAATTTCGCCGGATCCTTATGCTGCGGCGGTCCTTCGAGGTAGGTGTTCCGCACCATGCCGCGCGGCTCTAAGCCGTTTTCCTCGGCATATTTCCAAAGCCTTTGCGCCACGCCGTATAATTCCTCATATGCCCCGTGGTGGAAAATGCAGAGCGCAGGCATCGTCTCCGTCCATTCGACAAAGTCCCCCTCGCTTTCGGGCGGAATTGCCACGCAGAAAGAAACCTCCGCCGGGGTTTCCATG
>JBNMGO010000408.1:0-1566 GCA_050872285.1 Anaerotignum sp. | reverse complement strand
GAGGGTTTCACCTTTTTGGTTACTCAAAAATTTTCTGCATACGCTTGATATCATAATCCAGAAGCCAGTTTTTGCAGTCGGTATACAAAAAGCGGATGGCATCGGGGGTTTCGGCAACGACATCCGCGCCGCGGTCATCATAGGGATGAAAGAGCAGATGCCGTTTGGTATCGAAGAAGAACATGGCGGAAGAAAGTTCCCGAAAGCCCCTGAAATCGGCGGATAAAATTGCTTCAAGCAAGGGCGTGATGCGCGGCGGTGTCCGGGTCATATCCCAAAGAAGGAAAATGCGCGTCATGGGTTCGTTATCCGGTGTTGTGACCTCCTGCTGATAGACCTCCGCAGGGGAGGGGAGATGCGTCAGCGTGCAGAAACGGTCGATGATTTCATCCACATCCGTTTCCAAATCGGGCGTGCGATACAGTACCCAAAGAAGGGTATCAAACGGCGCGATTTTTTCATATAAAAAGGAAACGCGCCAGAAGGCACTCCGTAGATACTTCGGGTTGAGGTGGGTTTTATCCAGAAAGATATCCAGAGAAGGGTCACCCGTTTCAAAGCGCAGAGCGACGGGACTTTCATAGAAAATCGGGAGCTGCAGACGCTCGTTTCCGATTTTTCTGAGGATTTCAAAAACAGATTCCAATAGCATAAAACTCTCCTTTTTATCCTTTTACTTCAAGATGATGCGTGCGGTTGTTGCGCAGGAACATAGCAACGGCGGTCGAGGTGATGATGATATAGCCAATCCAGCTGAGGGCATCGGAAACCTGACCGAAGATGAAATAGCCGAGGATTGCCGAGAAGATAATCTGGCTATAATCATATACGGAAATTTCTCTGGCAGGGGCGTAGGTATAAGCTGCGGTGATGGTGAACTGACCGCCTGCCGCCGCCAAGCCTGCAAGCATGAGGATGCCAAGCTGCTGCAGCGTCATGGGATGATAGCGGAAGAGCAGATAGGGCAGGGTGACAACGCAGGAAAATGCGGAGAAAAAGAACACGATAAACGGCCCTTTTACACCCTTCATGCCTAAGGCACGCACATAGGTGTAGGCAACACCGGCACCTAAGCCGCCGAGCAGACCAATCAGCGCAGGGAAGCACGCCAGATTGGAGGGGGTTGGTTTGATGACGAAAAGTGTGCCGATGAAAGCGGCGGCAACGCAAAGCCCCTGAAAGAGATTGATTCTTTCCTTTAAAATGAGGATGCCGAAGAGGATGGCGAAAAACGGGGACATCTTATTCAGCATGGATGCATCCGCGAGGACGAGGTGATCGACTGCGTAGAAATTGCAGAGGATGCCGACCGTACCGCAGAAGGAACGAAGGAAAAGATATTTTTTGGAATCCTTATCCAGCTTGATTTCGGGGCGTTCCTTCAGGAGAATGAACAGGGCGAAAAGCATTGCAACGAAATTGCGGAAAAAGCTTTTCTGGACAGAGGGCAAATCCCCCGAAAGGCGGACGAATAAATTCATCAGCGCGAAGGAAAAGGAGGAAAGCAGGATACAGCAGACCCCTTTATTTTTTTGTGACATTTCAAGACTTCCTTTCTTTTGTATG
>JBNMGO010000410.1:0-1551 GCA_050872285.1 Anaerotignum sp. | reverse complement strand
CCCCCATGACGGCGGTCGATTTGATGTATCTCATGCAGGAATACCCCGATATGTCCCTCGTTACGGATACCAAAACCACCGATAAAACGCAGGTACAGCGTCAGTTCCGCGATTTGGTGAATATCGCAAATAATATCGGTGCGCATGAAATCCTCAACCGCATCATTCCGCAGCTGTATAATAAAGAAATGCTCGGTTGGATTAAGGAAATCTATCCCTTTGAAAACTGGATTTTCACGCTGTATCTTTATGCAAATCCGAATTATGACGATATCGCGTCCTTCTGTGCCGCAAACGGCATTGATACCGTCACCCTGCATATCGACCGCGCAAAGAAAGAGAATATCTCCAAGCTGAAAGCAAAGGGACTCAAGGTCTATGCGCATACCGTCAATCGGTACCGCATCTTTGAGGATGCCCTTGCCGCAGGTGTGGACGGCATCTATACCGACCGCATCCGACCCTATGAACTCTCCTGGGTTGGTCTGCAAAACAGCATCCAGACCACCGAGCAGACCGTTAGCGTAAATGGCAAGGAGGCAAAGCTGACGACCCTTGATATCTTCGGCACACCCTATGCCCCCCTGCGGCAGATGGCACAGCTTGGCAAAAAGTTCTCCGCCGAGTATAAAAAGGACGCAGGCACGCTCAATCTTTCCATCGGCAAAACTCTTACCACCATGGGGAATGAAATGCTTATGGACAACAGTGGACATCTTGTTACCAAAAAAGCCGATTTCAAGCTTCTGGTCGGCGGCAAGGAAAGCGGCATCCAATGCTTCTATGTGGATGGCGAGGTTTACGCCCCCGTGGAACAGATTCTCGCTCTGGTACAATAAATCATAGAAATTCTTTCGGCTCAGACCTTCGGGTTTGAGCCATTTTTTTCGCAGAAAGCACATCTTAAAACAATCTTAATTGTATTTTGCCGAAAACCCCTTTAAAATAAAGAAAATTGTTTGTCACACAATAAAAAAGGAGGGGCAAGCCTTGCGCGAAAACAGAGAAGCACGCACGCCGAAGCGAAAAAAGCGCACCGCGGCGAAAAAATATACAAAACAGAACATGACAAAGGAAGAACGCAGAAAGCGTCTCAAACGCCTGTATCTCAAAACCTTTCTTATCACAGTGGCTGTCTGCCTTGTCCTGCTTGGCGCGGCTTATGGTGCATTTTTATACATGGTCGGCGGCTTAAACCGTACTGAGGTCGATGAGGATAAGCTTTCCGTCAATGAAAGCGTGGATGAAAAGGTCATCAATGTCGCCCTTTACGGCATCGATTCCCGTAATCATGATTATAACGGTCGCTCCGATGTTGTCATGGTTGCCTCCGTCAATACCAAAACAGAGCAGGTCAAGCTGGTTTCCATCGCAAGGGATACCTATGTTGCCATCCCAGGCTATCAGAATACCCGTATCAACCATGCCTTTTCCTATGGCGGCCCCGAGCTTGCCATTCAGACGCTCAATGAAAATTTCGGTCTCGATGTCACCGATTATGTCGCCGTCAATTTCGATTCCCTCGCAGAAGTCATTGATGCCATGGGCGGT
>JBNMGO010000099.1:0-5565 GCA_050872285.1 Anaerotignum sp. | reverse complement strand
TTCCAAAACGGGGCAGACCATGAGCCGTGGATGCGTTTCGCCTGCCGCTTCGGCGAAAAATGCTTTCGTTTCTGCGGAAGGGTTTGTTTCCCAACGGCGGAGCAGCTTTTTCATCCGAAAAAAGGATACCACTGTCCGCAGGGAGAAAAACAGCACACCTGCCAGCCAGAGGGCAAAGCCAATCTGCAGGGGATGCAGGGGTTCGGCTTGGGATTGTGTCTGGGTTTGCGTTGCAGGGATAGGGGTTGTATCATCCGCCGGCTGTACCTGTACCGGATTGAATTTTGCCTGCACCCATTCGCTCGCCTGTTCCTCGGAAATTGCCACATGGATGGGGGCGGTTTCCTGCGGAAGGGTCAGATTCCACGGAATGAGCAGACGCACCGCCAGCACAAGCCAGATGACATAGGACACCCTTGCGGCATACCGCTTGGATAAGCGCGGCAGAAGCCAGAGCGCCGGCAGGATAATCGGAAGCATCCAAAGGCTGACCTTCAGATATTCCAGAAAAATACGCATGGGAATCTCACTCCTTCGTTTCGTCCTCGATAAATGCCTTCAATTCCGCTAAGTCCTCTTTTGTGACCGAATGATTCACATAAAGACAGGCAACCAGATCCCTCAGAGAGCCACCCGTCCATTTCTGAAAATAGCGGCGGCTGTCCTCCGCGAGATAGTCCTCCTCTGTGACGAGGGGGGTATAATAACGGCTTTTGCCCTGCTTTTCCGTCTGTAAAAAGCCACGGCGCACCAGCCTGCCCAGAAGTGTCTGCAAAGCGGATAAATTCCAAGGGCGTTCCTTTTGCAGTTCCTCGCGGACAGCGGAGGTGCTGACGGGCGTTTCGCTGTGCCAGACCGCCTGCATGACCTTGAGTTCCGTATCGGGTAATTTCTGTTCTTCCATAAGCTTCACCTCTTTTTCACCTACAAGTGTATGTTTACTTATAACATACAGCTGTATGTCCATTCTGTCAAGCAAAACCTTATAAATTTTCTGTAAAGAAAAAAGCCGCCCTTTGCTTAGACAAAAAGCGACTTTCTGATTTTTCTGTTTTATTCTTTTATCTCGGAAACACTGCGGACCGCGCCCGTATGGGGGTCCATGATGAAGCCCAGTACCTCCAAATCCCTCGGCAGAAGCGGATGCTCTTTGATGGCATCGACAGTACTCTGGACGGAATGGTTGATATCCCCGAAACCCGTCAGCCACTGCTCCACGTTTTTATGATTTTCATCCACATGGTCGATGGCTTCCTGCGAAATACCGCGTTCCTTCATTTTCGCAATCATTTCCTTGGGGTCAAGCAAACGACCGCCGCAGTCATCATGCCCGATGACAACAACCGTATCCACGCCCAGCTCATAGACTGCGACCAGAAGGCTGAAAATGACACTGCCGTAGGGGTGCATCACGCGGCCGCCTGCGTTTTTAATCAGCTTAACATCGCCGTTTTTCAAGCCGAGGGCGGCAGGCAGAAGCTCCGTCATACGGGTATCCATGCAGGCAAGAATGGCAATTTTGCGGTCGGGATATTTGGTTGTGGTATATTTTTCATACAGACCATGCTCCACGAAGGCACAGTTATAATCCAGCATTTTCTTTACAAAATCATTCATAAAAGGGGTCACCTCGTTCGTTGTTTTTCTGTATTATACTCTTTTTCCGACAGAAAGGAAAGAAAAACGCCGCAAAACGACACAGAATCCCCTCCTGTTCTGCATAGGAGTGTGTTGATACTGTCGAATTTAAGGTTTTTTGTCATTTTTTGTTTATTAAAGTCGCAAAAAAAACAGATGCAAAATATTGTTTTTTCATGCAGTTATGCTATGCTATAAATATACAAAATATTTATGTATATCTATTTTTTCTGTGGTACGCGGACGAGGGCATTTCCATAGGCGGCTGCCCTTCTGCGCCCACAGACAGGAAAAGGGGGTTTTTTATGACAGAGAAAAACAAGGGCAAAAAGCTTCTCACCCTGACATTGGTACTCTCCATGACGCTTGCCCTGCCGCCGGTTGGGGCATTTGCGGAGGAAGAGGGCGAAAACGGTGTCTCTCAACAGACGGGCGGCGGTTTCGTGACACTGCCTGCCATGGGACAGCCTGTAGGCTTGCCCGCAGGGGATGGAGCAGCTGCGCCAAAGGCTGTTGTGGTCGGCAATGTGGTCGGTAAGGACGGCAAGGAAAACACACCGGACAGAAGCAAGGACGAGAATACGGAAAAGAGGGATGCGGACGAAGGAAAGAAGGATGTTCCCCTCCCGTCGACAGATGATGCTTTTGATGGGAAAGCGGAAGAAACAACGCCAGGGGTAGGCGACGGGAAGGCAACGGAAGGTGGGAATGGTGGAGTCTCTACTTTCGAGAATGAAGGTGGAGAGGATGAAACACCTGTTGCAGAAGTGGAGTATACGGCAACCATCGGTGAAACAAAATACACATCTTTAGCCGACGCAATCACGGCAATAAAAGACGAAACTGCTACAGGGAAAACGATTACACTGTTACACAATATAAAGGAAAATATCACGATTGATACATCCCTGACATTGGATTTGGCAGGCTTTACACTGGAAGCAGAAAAAGAAGGCGCTCCTGTTATTGACATTATAGGTAGTGATACAGAAGTTACTGTAACAAGCAGCGCTGAGGAAAAAGGGATTATTACTGGTGGTAATAACCAAAAAACAAGAACAGGTGGCGGCTTATATATTAAAAGTAAAAGTGCTACCATTGAAAACTGCATAGTTAAAAACAACACTGCTCCAAACGGCGGTGGCTTTTATATCCTGAGTGGCGAAGTTAATGTTAAAAATTGTATCGTTGAAGAAAATACTGCTACTGGTGGCGGCGGCGGCTTTTATATTACAGGCTCTGCAAATGTTATAATCGACGATTGCGAAGTAACAAAAAATAATGCGTCTGGCTCTGGCGGTGGTGCTATCTATCAGACATCACTTGCTGTAGACAACAAATATTATGATAACACTTGCGAAATCAAAAATACTCGACTCGATGGGAACACTGCTAACCGTGGTGGCGCAGTTGGTTTAGGTGCAAACCATTTTGGAAGCAATATCACGAATACCAATACTGGAGAAAAAGGTATAACCTCTTTGTTTACTATGTCTGACGAATCCATCATAAATAACAATAGAGCATCCGCTTGTGGTGGTGGAATTTGTTTAAGTGGTGGCAGTTCTCGTTTTGAAATGAAAAACGGCACAATTTCAAATAATATTGCTAAAACTTCTGAAGGTGGCGGTATTTGGTCTAGAAACTACGGCGGTATCAAAATTAAAGATGGTATCTTTTGTGGTAACGAAGCTAAAACCTGTGGTGGTGCAATCTATATTAGAGCAGGTATCTCCGACACAATCACTGGAGCAGAATTAGCAGTGAAAACTAATTTGAAAGATGAATTATATTTGGGTACAGCCACTGTAACAAATAACCATGCAACGCAAGGTGGCGGTCTTTTTATTGATTCCGGTGACGATATTTTCGGCGTTGAAGCAAATTTAGCAGAAGCATCTATTTATAACAACCATGCTGAAAATAGAAATGCTAAAAATCTTAATCCTATCGGCGACGATATCTATTGCCACAGCACAGGTACAAAAGGTTGGGTTCAGTTAGGCAACACCTCTAGTGATTGGGAACTGGATTGCATTGATAAGAATGGCAATAAGGATAAGGTTGACGGATGGTATATTGACGGCAAGGAAGATGGAGAAAATATTCTTCGTTGGAACGCACATCCTATGGGCGGAACGGTTTATACAGAAAAATTTACAGGATACGAAGATAGCGAAAAGCTAACAGGCACTCTCGCACTCAAGGCGGCACATGAACGACTCTACGCGCTGACGATTCATTATCAATACGAGAACGGTGACAAAGCTGCAGATACCTATACCAGCGAATATAGCAAAAATACTGCATATAAGGTTGAAAGTCCTTCCATCAGCCAGTATAAGGCAGATCAGAACGTAGTTGAGGGCGAAATCGGTACAGAAGATGTAGAAGTAACCGTTATCTATTGTAAGGAATCCTCCGGCGGAGGTGGCGGCGGCGGACATCGTCCCAAGCCGAAGCCGACTGTAGACATCCCCGACGATGACGCACTGGGTCTGAACAACACAGACCACTACGCTTACATCGTGGGTTATGGGCATGGTGATGTACAGCCGCAGAATTCCATCACCCGTGCGGAGGTTGCGGCAATCTTCTTCCGTCTGCTGGAGGATGGTATCCGCAGTGAAAACTTCACACATCAGAATGATTTCTCCGATGTGGCGGCGGATGCATGGTATTGCAGCTCCGTTTCCACGCTGAGCAGGATGGGCATTATCGCAGGGTATCCCGATGGAACTTTCCGCCCGAATGCACCCATCACGCGCGCGGAATTTGCGGCAATCGCAACGCGCTTTGACAACAATGGCGACAAAACGCCCGTAAGCTTCACCGATATCATCGGGCATTGGGCAGAAGGCGAAATTACGGTCGCTGCGAACCATGGCTGGGTAAGCGGCTACGGTGACGGCACGTTCCGCCCCGAAAGCAGAATTACCCGTGCGGAAACCATGTCTCTGGTGAACCGCGTGCTGAAACGCATCCCCGAGACACCCACGGATTTGCTTCCCGATATGATCACCTGGACGGATAACACCGACACAAACAGCTGGTATTACCTGCCCGTACAGGAGGCAACCAACAGCCATTACTATGAATTCAAAGAGAATTCCAAGCATGAAAAATGGACAGAACTGCGCGAAACACGCGATTGGTCTAAATTAGGATAAAAAATAAGGGAAGGACTTCGTCCTTCCCTTTTTATTGCCTTAAAACAATCAGCTTTCAGCCAAAGCAAGCTTTATGGTTGTATCCGCATAGGGTACTTTTACCTCCGGCGAGCCTGCTGCGTAAGGCAGAATATCATAAGGATTATAATACAGCACCAGTGCGTCCTCCGTCAGGCAGAAATTGACTGCGGAAAGCGCTTTCTCGATACTCCCCGGATAATACTCAAGCAATTCGCCTGCGGTTTCTTTGACATACGCCTCAAATTTTTCCTTCACATAGCTGTCTGTATCGGCGGCATTCTTCCCCAGAACCTCGCTCAGCGTAAGCGCTTTATTCTCCGCCAGATTGAAGGTCTTGGAGCTTTTCAGCGTATTGGGATGTGCGCCGTAGGTATTCGCATAATCCAGCTGTGTGATAGAAAGCAGGTTATCCTGATTCAGACTAACCTCAAAGGAACGTGTGAAAACCATTGGACGGTAATTCTTGCCCTCGGAAGCAAGGATTGCCGCGGCGGAATCTTTAAATTCCGCTTCCATATCGGAAATAACGGTTTCTGCGTCCTTTTTATACTGTTCGTTTACTGCTGTGATAAAGGCGTTATTGTCCTTATTTTCAATGACAGGATATTCAAATGCCATCGTAATCAGGATATTTCCCTTTTCATCTGTTACATTTTTGGAGATATGCGCGGAGGTAACGGCATACTGCCCCTGTTTTTTCTGAATATCCACGGTTTTGGTATCGGCAGACCAATCA
>JBNMGO010000207.1:0-3415 GCA_050872285.1 Anaerotignum sp. | reverse complement strand
TGCTTCATCGGCAAGGATGTCATTTTCAGCGGCGATACCCTGTTTCAGGGTTCCTGCGGCAGAACAGATCTCCCCACCGGCGATTGGGATGATATCAAAAAATCCCTGAAAAAGCTCGCGGCTCTCCCCGGGGATTATCAGGTATATTCCGGTCATGGTCCTGCCACCACCCTTGAGGCCGAACGCAGAACCAACCCCTACATGAAGTGATTTCATTGACATATCAGAGAAACGTGGTATTAAGTCAGAAAAAGTTTCTGATATGATTACACCAAAATTGAACCCCCGCAGAGGACTGGTCTGCGGGGGTTCTTTTTTCTGTTCGCTTGTCCCTTCTTTTGCTTTTTGCTATACTAAACTCAATGACGATTTTTCGAGAAAAAAGGAGGGCTTTCCATGAAATATATTCTTTCCTTAGACCAGGGCACAACCAGCTCCCGCGCAATCCTTTTCGACCAGAACGGGCAGATGAAAAGCGTTGCACAGAAGGAATTTCAGCAATATTACCCCCAGCCCGGCTGGGTGGAGCATGATGCTCTGGAAATCTGGGAAACACAGCTGAGTGTTGCACGCGATGCCATTGCCAAGCTTGGCATTTCCGCAAAGGAGATTGCCGCCATCGGCATCACCAACCAGCGCGAAACCACCATCCTCTGGGACAAGCGCAACGGCAAGCCGATTTATCACGCCATTGTCTGGCAGTGCAGACGTACTGCGCCCTATTGTGATTCCTTACAAGAACAGGGCTATACCGAAAAAATCCGCGAAAAAACAGGACTTCTGATTGATGCGTATTTCTCCGCCACAAAAATCCGCTGGATTCTGCAAAATGTCCCCGAAGCGAATACATTGGCAGAAAGCGGCAATCTGCTTTTCGGCACAATCGATACCTGGCTCATCTGGAATCTGACAGGCGGACAGGTACACACTACCGATTATTCCAATGCCTCCCGTACCATGCTGTTCAACATCCACACCTTAGAATGGGATGCCGAACTTCTGGATTTACTGGAAATCCCCCGTTCCATCCTGCCCGAGGTGCGCCCCTCGAGCGGCGTTTTCGGCACTACGCTCCCCCTTCTCTTTGGCGAAAGCATCCCCATCGCAGGGGCGGCAGGCGATCAGCAGTCCGCCCTCTTTGGGCAGGCGTGCTTCTCCCCCGGGACGGCAAAAAACACCTTCGGTACCGGTGGTTTCCTGCTCATGAATACGGGTGACAAGCCTGTTTCCTCGCAAAATGGCTTAGTCACAACCATTGCATGGGGTTTGGGCGGCAAAATCACCTACGCACTGGAGGGCTCTATTTTCGTTGCAGGCGCGGCAATTCAGTGGCTTCGCGATGAATTGGGGCTGATTTCCTCCGCAGGCGAAACAGAAGCCCTTTGCAGAGAGGTTCCAGATACCTGCGGCGTATATCTCGTACCTGCCTTTGTGGGCCTCGGCGCGCCCTATTGGGATCCTTATGCGCGCGGCTGTCTGACGGGACTGACCCGTGGCGCAAACCGCCGTCACATCGTGCGCGCAACGGTCGAATCCATGGCATATCAGACCTATGATGTGCTTCACGCCATGGGGCAGGATGCAGGCATCCCTTTGGCGGAGCTGCGTGTGGATGGCGGCGCGGCGGCAAATTCCTTCCTGCTGCAATTCCAGTCCGATATCACGGGCGTGCCGGTTCTGCGCCCCTCCACATTGGAAACAACCGCCCTCGGTGCGGCGTATCTGGCAGGGCTTGCTGTCGGCTATTGGTCTGATTTATCCGAAATCCGCCGCAACTGGCAGGTTTCCGCCGCCTTCTCCCCTGCCGCAGAGCATGAGAAGATTAAGAAAAAGCTGGCAGGCTGGCATCATGCCGTCAGACAGGCAAGGCTCACAGAGGAAACGGAATAACTATATCTTGTTTATATATATCATAAATATTGATTTTAACCACCAGATATAGTATAGTATTCCATAGAACCCCAAAATTTCGATTCTTGCTGACAAAGGAGGAATGCAAGCAATGTATGTTATCAAAAAGGATCACACCCACGAAGCATGGAATGTGCAGAAGGTCGTGGTTGCAGTCAATAAATCAGCCTATCGCGCCATGGTAAAATTCACACAGGAGGAACTGGATTTCATCTGTTCCTTTGTAGAGGAAAAGGCGCGCTCTCTGGGGCAGGAGGGCATCCCCATTGCGGAAATGCACAATATCGTGGAAAGCGCTCTCGAACAGGTCAAGCCCGAGGTAGCCAAAAGCTATCGAGACTACCGCAATTATAAGCAGGATTTTGTCAAAATGCTGGATGAGGTTTATAAAAAAAGCCAGTCCATCATGTATATCGGGGATAAGGAAAACAGCAATTCCGACAGTGCCCTTGTCTCCACCAAGCGTTCTCTGATTTATAATCAGCTGAATAAGGAATTGTATCAGAAATTTTTCATGACAACCGAGGAATTGCAGGCGTGTCGCGATGGGTATATCTATATCCACGATATGTCCGCCAGAAGGGACACCATGAACTGCTGTCTGTTCAACGTAAAGGAGGTGCTGACAGGCGGCTTTGAAATGGGGAATCTCTGGTATAATGAGCCGAAAACCCTTGAGGTTGCCTTCGATGTCATCGGGGATATCGTGCTTTCCGCGGCAAGCCAGCAGTACGGCGGCTTTACCGTTCCTTCCGTGGATTTGCTCCTTGAGCCATTTGCGGAAAAAAGCTACGAAAAATATTACCGCCGCTATATCGACATGGGTCTGACGGCTCGCGTGGCGGACAGAGAAGCCATGAAGGACATCCAGAAGGACTTCGACCAAGGCTTTCAGGGTTGGGAATATAAATTCAACACCGTTGCATCCAGCCGTGGGGACTACCCCTTCATCACCATGACCTTCGGCACAGGCACAGGCAAATTTGCGAAAATCGCATCTATTACCATGCTGAATGTCCGCCGCAAGGGACAGGGCAAGAAAAGCTGTAAAAAGCCTGTTCTTTTCCCGAAGCTGGTATTCCTCTATGATGAAAACCTGCACGGACCGGGGAAGGAATTGGAGGATGTATTTGAGGCAGGGATTCTCTGCTCCTCCAAGAGCATGTACCCCGATTGGCTTTCCCTGACAGGAGAAGGCTATGTGGCTGAGGTCTATAAGAAATATGGTGCCATTGTCAGCCCCATGGGATGCAGAGCCTTCCTCTCTCCCTGGTTTGAACGGGGCGGCATGGAACCTGCCGATGCGGAGGACAAGCCTGTATTCGTCGGACGCTTCAATATCGGTGCAGTCAGCCTGCATCTTCCCATGATTTATGCCAAGGCAAAGCAGGAAAGCAGACCCTTCTTCGAGGTTCTGGATTACTATCTGGAGCTGATTCGGCAGCTGCATATCCGCACCTATGCCTACCTTGGCGAAATGCGTGCCTCTACAAACCCTCTGGCG
>JBNMGO010000106.1:0-5428 GCA_050872285.1 Anaerotignum sp. | reverse complement strand
TCTGCCATACGGGAGGTATCCCCCAGAAGGATGGCGCCGCAGAGGATATTATGATGGAAATACATCCGTTCCAGAACCTGATTCTGTTCATCCTTGATTTCAAGGGTTTTATAGGGGATTTCTGCCCTTGTGCCGATATCCCCGATGGCATAGAGGGAAGTACCCATGCCGTGGAAGCTGAGCGCGTTTGTCTCAGGCTGATAGGAAAGAGCTTCTCCTGCCGCATTCGCCCCTGCGATGCGTCCCATTTCCTGCGCCACCGCCCAGAGGGCAATATTTGCGCCTGCGTACTGCGCGCAGTCCCCTGCGGCATAAATGCCTGCCACGTTGGTTTCCATATTCTCATTCACGATAACGGCTCTGTCCGTTGCCAGTCCTGTCGCCTGTGCCACTGCGATATTTGCCCTTACGCCGGTGGAGAGAATCACCAGATCCGCCGCTACGGTTTCGCCGCCTGCCAGCTTCACGCCTGTTACATGGTCTGTGCCGCTGATTTCCGCCACCTGTGCGCCTGTCAGAATGGAAATGCCTTTACATTCCGCAATGCCTGTCAGCATTTTCACTGTAGGTGCATCAATTTTGCCTGCCATCAGCACGGGTGCGCTTTCCAGAACCGTAACATCCAGACCGAAACGGCGCAGCTCCCAAGCTGCTTCCAAGCCAAGCACGCCGCCGCCGATAACAACGGCATTTTTTGCACCCTGCACCAGTGCATTGACTCTTTCCACATCCGCGATGGTATGCACCACGGCTACCTGCGGCAGATCGTTGCCCTTGATGGGCGGCACAAAGCTATGCGCGCCGAGTGCGTAAACGCATTTATCAAAAGGATAAACCGTACCGTCTGTGAGAATAACCTCTTTCTTCTCCGCATCCAGAGATGCAACTCTGCTTTCCAGATGCAGATTGATGCGCTGTTCCTGATACCAATCTGCGGAAACGCTTGCAATCGCGCCGCCGCTGACTGCACCGAAAAGGTTCTTTGTCAGCATGGGGCGGTCATAGGGCAGTTCCTTCTCCTCGGAGAGCATGGTAATCTCTGCGGTTTGGTTGCGCAAGCGAATTGCCTTTGCCGCCTGCAATGCCGCTGTGCCGCCGCCCAGAATGACGAAGCGTTCCGCTGTATCCTTGCGGAAATCCGTATCCTGCGATGCCACAGGCACGAAATTTTCAGCCCCAACGCCGCAAACGGGGCAGGTTTCGATAGAGGAATCGAAGATTTCGCCGCAGACCAGACATTTCACGAGTGTCCCTCTTGCGGAAGGCTTTTTCTTTTCCTCGCCCTGCAACACCTTCAAACCGAACTGATAGCCGAAGGAAACGGCTTCTGCCAGTTCCCGTTCGGATGGCTTGAAGCGCACGCGGAACCCATCCACCACGCGCAGATGAATCTGCTTCAGACGTTCAATGATATGAGGCACGCCCTCACCGCTCCAACCGTAGCTGCCGAAGGCGGATGCCAGCTTGCCGCCGTGGATGGGCGGATACATGCCTGTTGTTAAATCCCAGATGGGCTTCAATGCTTCCTGCAAAATGGTCGGCGTACCGAAAAGGATACCGTCCGCTGCGCCGATTTCCGCCGCAACCTCTGCCGCATCTGCCGTCACCAAATCGTAGCGTTTGACCGCAATGTCACCTGCTTCCAGAATCCCTTCGGTGATTTTTTCCGCAAGCTGCTCGGTATAGCCATACGCGCTGACATAAGGAATGACAACGGTTGTTTTTTCATTCGTGGGGATTTTGCACCATTCGGCGTAGATTGCTAGCAGCTCTTCAATATGGCTGTCCAGAACGGGGCCATGCCCGGGACAAATCATGTCGATATCCAAGGAATGAACCAGTTCCAGTGCATTTGTCATATAGGGCTGCTTGAAGGGGCCGAGGATATTGTCAAAATAATACTTTGTTGCTCTGAGGTAGCCCTCCGTATCGGTTACGGTGCTTCTGAGAATCCCTTCATGGGCATAATGGGAGCCAAAGGAATCACAGGTCACGAGGGTTTTATCCTCCTTGATATAGGTATACATGGTATCGGGCCAATGCAGATTCGGCAGGATGAAGAACTGTAAGGTTTTGTTGCCGATTTTCATTTCGTCCCCGTTTTTGACAGGGATGCTGTAGAAATCATCATTGACGATATTTTTCAGAAAGCTGATTGCCGTAGGAGTTGCGATGATTTTTGCCTTGGGGTTTTCCGCAATCACACGGGCAATGGAGCCTGCATGGTCCGGCTCGGTATGGTCTACGACAATATAATCAATCTGCGCAATATCCAGCTGTTCGGACAACGCTTCTCTGTAGTCCCCGTAAAATTTTTCCTTTGCGGTTTCAAAAAGAATCGTTTCGTCCCCTGCCTTGAGGATGTAGGAATTATAGGTGGTACCAAATTCCGTATACATGATGATGTCAAATACACGCAGGTTCTGATCCAGAATACCTGCCCAATAAAAATCCTGTTTCAGCTGTAAGGTTTTCATACTGCCGCTCTCCTTTCAAATACACTCTGTTTTTTCTATCTATAACTCTCTCTTTATTTTTTCTGCTTTTCTTTTGTTTAGTAATATGGTATCATACTCTCAGAATAAAAAGTGTTGCATTTGCAACAAGGAGAGAAAAATATGGAAAATTTACTGAAAAATGAACTCTTTCAACACGTTTCGGCGGAGGAACTGGAAAAAATGATTCCCTGCTTTGAAATGACGAAGCGCAGCTTTCGGGAAAAGGACATCATCCCCACGCGCGAGGGGGAGAAAAATTACATCTGCCTGCTGCTTTCGGGGACGGTTTCCGTCAACCGCATCAGCATAGACGGCTCTCTGGATTTACTGGAATATCTGGAGGATACGGGCGTATTCGGGGCGGCGTTTGCCTTTGCCAATCAGGAGGATGCGTTTCTGACGGTCTGCGAAAAGGACTGCACGGTGCTGTTTATCGAAAAACACCATATTTCCAAGCGGTGTCAGAATGCCTGTCCGCACCATACGCAGGTGGCGGAAAATATGCTGCAGCTGATGGGGAATAAGGTGGTTGCTCTGACGGACAAGGTGGATATTCTCAGCCACCGCTCCATTCGCGGCAAGCTGATGAGCTATTTCCGCATCCAGAGCACAAAAACGGGGGAATTAAGCTTTCAACTGCCCTTTTCTCTGCTCAAGCTTGCGAATTATCTCTGCATTGACCGCAGCGCCATGATGCGTGAAATTAAAAAAATGAAGGAAGAGGAACTGATTGCGATTGAAGGGAAAATGGTGACACTGCTGTGAAATGAAGAAGGGCTATGCCAGTAAAACTGACATAGCCTTTCTTCATTTTGCTTTATTGTGCAGGTATTTCTCCCTCGTGGCTAAGCCGCCGCGGATATGCCGCTCCGCTTTATTGACCTCCAGAACCGCACGGACGGATTTCGCCAGCTCCGGGTCGATGCGCTCCACGCGGTCGGTGATGTCTTTATGCACGGTAGATTTTGAAATACCAAATTTTTTCGCCGCTTCTCTCACTGTTGCATTGGTGTGTATCATAAATTTCGCAACCTCAACCGCCCTTTCCTCAATATACGTTTTCAAGCCAAGCACTCCTCTGATTATCGCTTGGTTATGTATATGCAGGCAGGGGGGAAGATATGAAAACGGCTATCCGAGGGGATAGCCGTTTTCTATATGAGTTAGGGAATTTAGAATAGTTTTCGTTTCTTTATTGTTTATACACAAGCATTATGTTTTTGAGGTTTTGTTTCTTACTTCTTATCTTAATTTTTTAAATCTTTAAATTTGAATGGAGAAGGTATTTTCAATGTTTGTTCTTATTTAAAGAACAGTTCGTATACTTCCTTGGTGGGCATATCCTTCCCTGTGAAAAGGTTGAATGCCGCAGCGCCCTGCCACATCAGCATACCTGTACCGCCGACAGCGACCTTACAGCCTGCCGCCTTTGCGGACTGCACGAATTTTGTTTCCTTGGGGTTATAAACCGCATCTGCTACCACCAGATCGGGGTGGAATACGGATACATCCTCAACCAGAGACTGGTCATCCAGAGGCTTCATGCCAACCTTTGTTGCATTTACCAGAATATCGCTATCCTTAATTGCGGCATACAGTGCGTCTGTTTCCTCCAGAGGATGGATGCTTACCTCGCAGTCGGGCACCATCTGCTGGATTTTCTTCACTGTTTTTTCACCGTTTGCGTAAAATTCATCTTTTCTGTTGAAGATGGAAATCTTCTTTGCGCCATCCAATGCACACTGTACCTGAATGGCTGTTGCGGCACCGCCGGCACCCATAACGGTGATTTTCTTGCCTTTCACATCAACGCCGTTTTCCTTCAGATTTCTGACAAAGCCCATGCCGTCTGTGTTATTGCCGTAAAGCTTGCCATCCTTTACCACAACGGTATTGCAGGCACCAATCAGCTTTGCTGCATCGGAAAGCTCATCCACCAGTTCCGCAACCTTTGTTTTGCAGGGCATAGTTACGTTGAAGCCCTTGCAGCCCAGCACCTTCAGCGCATTGACTGCTTCCTCTGTCTTTTCCAGAGGAACATCATATGCCAGATACGCGTAGTCCAGACCGGTCTGTGCGAAGCTGTAGTTATACATGGCGGGGGAGCCGCTATGCCCTACGGGGGTACCAATCAAACAAAACATGCCTGTTCTGCCTGTGATTCTTTTTTCCATTGTATTTTTCCTCCTTTTTTATCTTTCGTTAGATTTCCAGTGCTGCATTCAGCCCTTCTGCGGTTGCATCCAGAGCCTTTCTTGCCTTGACAGCGTCACCGATGACATAGGTCTCCGCAACGATTTTCTTGATTTCTTCGCTGATGGTATCATTATTGCGATAGCCCATTGCCAGAACCACGTTGTCGAAGCCTTCCAGTCTGCCTTCGGTGCCGTCTGCCAGTGTATAGGATACGCCGTCGGTGAAGAACTGCGCTACCTTTGCACCTGTTACACCCTGTACTTTATAGGTTTCAAAATCCTTCATAAGGAATTTGCGGTGTTCGGGGATAACATCGGGGCCAAGCTGATCTCTCAGTTCGATTACGGTTACTTCGTGACCCAGTTCGCCTAAGAAGTCTGCTACCTCGCAGCCAACCATGCCGCCGCCGACAACCAGAACCTTTTTGCCTACGGATGCCTTGCCGTCCAGAAGGTCGCCTGCGTGGATGACACCTGTATCATTGATGCCGGGGATCGGCAGTACCAGAGGATTGGAGCCTGTTGCAACGATAACGGCATCTGGCTTTGCTTCTGCAACCATTGCAGGTGTCACTTCTGTATTCATTACCATTTTTACGCCATATTCTTCGCATTTTGCGATATAGCTTCTTACCATATTTGTGATATCGCCCTTCCCGGGAGGGTATGCAGCCAGGCGCATATTGCCGCCGAGAATGTCGCCTTTTTCATACAGTGTTACGGCATGGCCTCTCT
>JBNMGO010000240.1:0-3052 GCA_050872285.1 Anaerotignum sp. | reverse complement strand
ATTTCTGGGCGCGGTTTACAGCGGCAATTTCTATACGCCCATTGACGTGACTATGCCGAAGGAGCGCGTGCTTTCCATTCTGCATACGCTCAAGCCGCAGGTACTTCTGATTGACGAAAAAAGCCGAAAGGCGGCAAATAACCTTGGCTATGAAGGGGAAATCATCGTTCTGGAGGAGCTTCTGGAAACGGAGATTGACGAGGCAGTTTTGCGGAACATCCGCCGTTCTGCCATTGACACTGACCCGCTGTATGCACTTTTTACCAGTGGCTCAACGGGGGTGCCGAAGGGCGTTGTCATCAGCCATCAGTCCGTTGTGAACCTGACGGAATGGTATACCGAAGCGTTTTCCATTTCCGATGAGGAAATCATCGGCAATCAGGCACCGTTTTATTTTGATTCCTCTGTGAAGGATTTGTATGCGGTGCTGAAAACGGGCGCAAGAATGGAAATTATCCCGAAAATGCTTTTTTCCTTCCCGAAAAAGCTTCTGGAATATCTGGAAGAAAAGCAGATTAACTATATCGACTGGGTGCCTTCCGCGCTCTGCATTGTGGTGAATACGGGTGCATTGGAAAATTTCCAACCCTCTTATCTGAAAAAGATTATGTTCTGCGGCGAGGCAATGCCGACAAAGCAGTTCAATCAGTGGAGAGAAAAATATCCCGATGCCATGTTTGCGAATATCTACGGCCCGACGGAAACAACGGTCGACTGCACCTATTATATCGTAGACAGGGAATTTGCGGATGATGAGCCGCTCCCGATTGGCTATGGCTGCCGCAATTCGGATGTCTTTATCCTCAACGGGGATAAATTGGCGGCGGAGGGCGAAAGCGGCGAGCTTTGCGTGCGCGGCAGATGCCTTGCGCTTGGCTATTATAATAACCCCGAAAAAACGGCAGAAGCCTTCATCCAGAACCCCCTGAATCCCCATTATCCCGAAAAAATTTATAAAACGGGGGATATTGCGAAATATAATGAACGGGGCGAAATCGTCTTTCTGGCAAGAAAGGACCATCAGATTAAACACATGGGACACCGCATTGAGCTTGGCGAGATTGAAACGGCAGCCAATTCCATCGAAGGGATTGATACGGGCGTTTGCCTCTATGATGAAGGAACACAGCGGATTCTGCTGTTCTACTGCGGCGCGGAGGAAGCAACACAGGCGTATATCCTGAAACGGCTGCGCGATAAGGTACCGAAATATATGTTCCCGAATCTGATGGTAAAAATGGAAAGAATTCCCCAGACTTTGAACGGAAAGATAGACAGATTGGCTTTGAAGGAGTATTATGATAACGATAAGCAAAATTCCTGATGGAAAAAAATGGGTGGAGGAAATCGCCCACTATCGTTCCAGAGGGATGCGGACAAATTTTTACGCGGCGGCGGAGGAGTTTCTTCCACAGCTGCGGCAGCTTTCCGAACTGAAATTTGACGGCGGCTGTTATCTGTTCCACGAAAAGGAAACGCAGATTGACCTGTATTTCTTTCTGGAGCAGGGGAAAAAGCCTACAGCACTTCCTGCGTTTTCCAAGCCTGTGGTTCTGGAGCAGGTCGGCATGGCGAAAGCCCCTCCCGATTTAACAGAATGGGAGGAGATCGGCTTTGAAAAATATTTACAGCGGAAACGGCTCTTTCTTTCCGCAAAAAAAACAGAGTCGACAGAACGCAAGCCTTCCTTCGCAAAGGAGGAAGAAACGGAGCAGATTCTCGCGCTGATGCAGCAGTCCTTTGAGCCGTATACCTCGGCTTTACCCGATTTGGACACCCTGCGGCAGGATATTCGCGAAAAGCGCGTGCTTGCGGCAAGGGAAGGGGAGAAGCTTCTTGGTTTTCTGCGTTTCGGCAGGGAAAAGAAGGTATCCGTCCTCTGGCAGATTGCGGTTGCGCCAAGCGGCAGAGGAAAGGGCATCGGCGGCACGCTGGTGCAGGATTGGCTTGCCTTAGAGAGAAAAGAGGCTGCAAAATTTCAGCTTTGGGTGCGGGAGGATAACCCTTCCGCGTTACAGATGTATGAAACATCGGGCTTTTTGCCGGACGGCAGAATTGCACCGGTGATGTTGAAAAAATAAGAGAAAGAAAGGAAATGAAACATGGAAACATTACTGAAAATTCTGGCAGAACTGAGACCTGACGTAGATTTTGAGGAGAACAAGGAATTGGTTGACAGCGGCGAGCTGGATTCCTTCGATATTGTTTCTCTGGTAGGCGAACTGTGCGATGAATACGATATCGAAATCGGCGCAGATGAAATCGTTCCCGAAAACTTTAACTCCGTAGAAGCAATCTGGGCATTGGTGCAGAGACTGCAGGAGGACTAATCAATAAGAATTATGGAGGAGTAAAGCGGTATGGCATTTACATCATTTCGATTTATCGTTTTTCTTGTACTGGCTGCCGCAGCATATTTCCTGACACCAAAGCGTTGCCGATGGGTAACGCTTTTTGTTGCTAACTATGTGTTTTATTTTATTTCCGGCGGGCGGATTTTTATTTACCTGCTGGCAACCACGGTGACTACATATCTGGCAACGGTGAAAATCGGGGATATGGCGGCGAAAAATAAAATTGCCTTCAATGAGGCGAAGGCAGAACTGGATAAAGAGGGCAAAAAGGCATGGAAGGCTGCCTTTGCCAAGAAAAAGAAACGGATTCTCATCCCGACCTTGGTGTTTAACTTCGGGATTCTGGCAGTGCTGAAATATTCCGGCTTTGTGACGGAAAACCTGAACCTGCTGTTTGCAAAAATCGGCATCGGGACGGAGCTGCCTGTGTTTCGGTTTCTTCTTCCTCTGGGCATTTCCTTCTATACCTTCCAATCCATGGGGTATCTGATTGATGTTTACAGAGAAAAGCAGGAGCCGGAGCGGAACTTCTGCAAGCTGGCGCTGTTTATTTCCTTCTTCCCCCAGATTGTGCAGGGGCCGATTTCCCGTTTCGGGAATCTGGCGGAGCAGCTGTTCCGTGCGAATGAATTTTCCTATACGCGCATCAAGTTCGGCGTGCAGCTGATGCTCTGGGGCGCGTTCAAGAAGATGGTCAT
>JBNMGO010000140.1:0-4407 GCA_050872285.1 Anaerotignum sp. | reverse complement strand
GTGAAGGCGTTGCTGAAGGCAGCGAAAAATACGACGGCACCGTCCTGTGAGGAGCGGATGGCGTTATACAACAGCAGAGAGGGCAACCTGACGGGGTATAATTGCCCGATTTGCCACAACAAGGGCTATATTTTTTTCATGAAGGATGGGTATGAATACACAAGAGAATGTGCGTGCATGGAGAAGCGCAGGGGCAAGTGGCGGCTGGAAAAGAGCGGCTTGCAGGACATGGCGGAGCGGTATCGTTTCGAGACCTACGAGGCGAAAACAAGCTGGCAGAAATCTGTCCTTGCGGCGGCGGAGTGCTTCTGCGAGGAGCAGGAGGGTTGGTTTTATATCGGCGGACAGGTCGGGGCAGGGAAGACCCACATCTGTACCGCCATTGCGAATCGGCTCATGCTCCAAGGGAAGGGCGTGCGTTACATGATCTGGACGGAGGAAGCGACCAAGCTGAAAGCCCTCAAGACGGATGATGAAAACTATGCGCGGGAAATCAACAAATGGAAAACGGCAGAGGTGCTGTACATCGATGATTTCCTGAAAACGAGAAACGGCGCGCCCCCGACGGACGGGGACGTCAATCTGGCGTTTGAGTTAATTAACGCGCGGTATAATAATCGCGGTCTGCGGACGATTTTCTCGGGGGAACGCGGTCTGAATGAAATCATGGATATTGACGAAGCCATGGGCAGCAGAATTTATCAGCGGTGCGGCAAATATAAGCTGAAAATCGGCAAGGGAGAAGGGCGGAACTACCGGACGAGAGAGGAAAACGTGGTGTGAAAAGGGGCGTATCGGTTCGCGTGTTTTCGCGCATTTGAGACATAAATTTCCAAAAAATGACAGAATGTTTTGTGAAAATTTAGGCAATTATGGGTGCAGTGTTCGATTTCGAACACCCGACCCTGTGTTTGTCCATTGCATACGGCGGACTTTTTTTGTATGGTAAAAGCAGTTGAAATAAATCCCTACCTGATACCGAGGTCTGGATGGACGGCTCCTTACAGGGCGTCTCTGAACGGCATCTGTCAGAGAAAATCATCCGAGGTCAGAGTGGAAAGAAAGGAAGAGAGACTATGAACGTTGCAAGTACGATTAAGAAATTTGGACTGGAACAGGCGTTTGATTACCTGTACAAAGACCCCGAAAACAATCTTCTGAAGCTGATGAACTGGGCGGATAAATTTTCCGGCGGAGAATTTGTATCCCAGCGGAAGGCAATCCGGGAGGCAATGGAAAATCCCAACCACCCCTATCATGCCTATATCATGCACATCATCCGTGATATCGACCCCGAGGTCATGAAAACCTTAGCGGTCAACTTCTTCATCAATGCCAGCCTGGACGGGTGGAAGAAGCAGGATGAAAACCGTGCGAAATACAACTGCAACATTCCCTGGGCGATTCTTCTTGACCCCACCTCTGCCTGCAACCTTCACTGCACCGGATGCTGGGCGGCGGAATACGGCAACAAGCTGAATCTGAGCTTTGAGGAGATTGACAGCATCATTGCGCAGGGCAAGGAACTGGGTGTTTATATGTACATCTATACCGGCGGCGAGCCGCTGACGCGTAAGAAGGACATCATCCGCCTGTGCGAAAAGCACAACGACTGCGTATTCCTCTGCTTCACGAATGCGACATTGATTGATGAAGCCTTTGCAGACGAAATGCTGCGCGTAAAGAATTTCATTCCTGCGATTTCTCTGGAGGGGGACGAGGTCTCCACAGACAGCCGCCGCGGACATGGTACCTATCAGAAGGTTGTGCGGGCAATGGAGCTGTTGCATGAGAAAAAGCTGCCCTACGGCATTTCCTCCTGCTATACCAGTGTGAACTACGAAAAGATTACATCGGATGAATATTATGACAGCCTGATTCGCATGGGCGCATATTTCATCTGGTATTTCCACTATATGCCGGTTGGCAACGATGCCGCACCGGAGCTGCTGCCGAACCCCAAGCAGAGAGAGACGGTTTATCGGCGGATTCGCCATCTGCGTGCCACAAAGCCCCTGTTCGCAATGGACTTCCAGAACGATGCGGAATATGTGGGCGGCTGTATTGCCGGCGGCAAGCGGTATCTGCACATCAACGCCAACGGGGACGTAGACCCCTGCGTATTCGTGCATTATTCCAATGCAAACATTCGGGAATGTACGCTGTTGGAAGCACTGCAAAGCCCGATTTTCATGGCATATCATGACAATATGCCCTTTAATGACGACATGCTGCAGCCCTGTCCTATGCTGGAAAACCCTGAACGCCTGCGGAAGATGGTGGCGGAAACGGGCGCACATTCCACGGATCCGCAGTCTCCGGAAACGGCGGAGCATCTGTGCAGCAAGTGCGATGCCTACGCTAAGTGCTGGGCGCCTGAGGCAGAACGGCTCTGGAAAGAGGAACAGGCGAAGAAACACGCTTAAAAAAGAACAAAAAAAGAACACCACAGAGTTTTGTGGTGTTTTTTTATGGTTTTTTTATGTTTTTTTATGCTTCCGCAGCCTGCACAATCACAGCCTGTGCAACGGATTTTTGAATGGCGCGTTCACCTGCACCCTTCATCAGCGTGCAGATTCGCTCGATATCTGTTTCCAAATGATACTGCATGCCGGCATCCAGCCAGTCCAGCGCATAGCCAACCACGATGCACTTATAACAGCGGTTCAGAATTTCCGCATCTCTGGCAGGAATGAGGGTGGTTTTGGCAATATGGGAAAAATACGCATCAACCGTATGCTGTGTCAGGCGGTTGATATAGAGCAGGAAGGTTTCCAGAGGGACGGCACGGTACACATGCAGTACCGCCTGCTTATGCGTTTCCACATACCGCAGAACGGGCTTAATGCAGTCCAGTGGATGCCCGGGGGTGCAATGGTTCGCAATCAGGGCAGTGACCTTTTCCTCCAGCATTTCCAGAAGCAGAGAGGGGATATCCGGAAAATGATAATAAAACGTATTCCGGTTGATGTCACAACGGGTTACAATATCCTTCACTGTTATTTTATTCATGGGGCGTTCTTCCAGAAGCTGAGCGAATGCCTCCATGATAGAAGCTCGTGTTCGTCGCATAATAACCTCCATACTCTTCTGATTTGTTTGCCTGTTCGCATCCGACCTGTCGTTCTTGTACAATATCAGACAAGAACAGACAGCATACTGGGATTATATCAAAAAATCCTGCGGAAAACAAGAAAACATCATCGGAAGTGGGAAATGCGCGTTATTTCGATAACCTCTGCCGTACCACCTCATACAGCAGCACCCCTGCGGCAACAGAAGCATTCAGGCTTTCCGCCTGCCCGGGCATGGGGATTTTCACCCACGCATCGCAGAGGGCGGCGGCATCCTCGCTGAGACCCCGTGCTTCATTGCCAATCAGAAAGGCGCAGGCATCCTGCAAGGGCAGGGCGTAGGGGAAACGGTCACCCTTCAGATGCGCGGCGTAAAGCGGAATCTGCTTTTCGTGCATCTTTTCCGAAAGGGCGTGCAGGTCGATATTCTGAAAGACAGGCACATGGAACAGGCTGCCCATCGTGGCGCGCAGCACCTTGGGGTTATAGAGGTCAACGCTGCCCTTGCTGAGAAAGACGCCATCCGCGCCGCAGGCATCCGCCGTGCGAATGACCGTACCCAGATTGCCGGGGTCGTTCAGCTCCTCCGCCAGAAGGAGAAAGGGCGTTTTTTTTGCAAGCACCGCGTCTGCGTCCCAATCCAGCTTTTTGCAGACCGCCAGAATCCCCTGTGGGTTTTCCGTATCGCAGGCGGCGGCAAAGAGGGCATCCGTCAGGCAAAGCACCTCTGCCCTTTTTTCGTAGGGGGAAAGGTCATGCTCCGCGGCGAAGGCATCGCTGACCGCATACGCCAGAACCTCCCAATCCGCAGGGATTTCGCGGATAAAGCGCAGCCCTTCCGCAATGAAAAGCCCTTCCTTATCCCGATTTTTCTTTATTTTTAAGCCGTTCAGCCGCTTTACCCATTTATTGTCGCGGCTTTCGATTCGTTTCATGGTATCACCTCGCCTTCTATGATAAAGGAGAAGCCCCTGCTTTGCAAGAAAAAGGATGCAGGCAGGGGAAAAATATGGTATCATAGGGGCAAAGAGAGCAGAAAAAGGAGGTTTTTACCCATGACACCACAGGAAAAAAGAAAAGAACTTTTGAGCGCAACCCTGCTGAAAAAGCTGGAACGCCGCCATTTTGAAGCGTATTACTGTCCCACGGCGGCAGAAGCCATCGAAAAGGTGCTTTCCCTCATCCCCGAGGGCAGCAGCATCACATGGGGCGGCTCTATGACGATTCGCGATATGGGGCTGACAAAGGCGGTGAAGGACGGCAATTATAACGTCATCGACAGAGATACTGCGGCGAACCCTGCCGAAATGCGCGAAATGATGCGTCAGGGGCG
>JBNMGO010000081.1:0-6196 GCA_050872285.1 Anaerotignum sp. | reverse complement strand
CCACCGCAGAGATATCCAGAAGAAGATGTTTGAACTGCTTGGCTTCAGCGATGAGGATGCACAGGAACGCTTCGGTTTCCTGCTGGATGCCTTCAAATACGGCGTACCCCCTCACGGTGGTCTGGCATTCGGTCTGGACAGAATCATCATGCTGATGAGCAATGCACCCAGTATTCGTGACGTTATCGCCTTCCCCAAGGTAAAGGACGCATCCTGCCCGATGACAGATGCACCCGGCGTGGTAGACGAAAAACAGCTGGACGAATTGGGTATCGCAATCAAGGAAACAGAAGAAGCAACAGAAGAATAAAAACAGTGAAAAGGGCGGAAAAATTTCTGCCCTTTTCTTTTTTACACGAAAAGACAAAACTTCCTCTTGACTTTTTCGCAAAAATGTAAGAAAATAGCTATGTTATACATCTGTCGGTGCGTGGCCCAGCTTGGTAGGGCGCAGCGTTCGGGTCGCTGAGGTCGTGGGTTCAAATCCCGTCGCACCGATGAAGGACTGCTTTGTTGGAATTTCCAATCGAGCAGTCTTTTTTAATTTTCTCTTAAATAAGTTGTTTCCTGCGGATAATTCGATTATAATGTAACGATGGGTTAAGAGAACAAACAGGAAAGGAGTTTTTTATAAAAATGGTAATAGAAATTTTAAAGGCCATATTCTTTGGCATTGTGGAGGGTATTACGGAATGGCTGCCTATTTCCTCCACGGGACACATGATTCTGTTGAATGAATTTGTGAAGCTGCAGGTTTCGGATGAATTTTATAAGCTGTTTGAGGTTGTCATTCAGCTTGGCGCAATTCTGGCGGTCATCCTGCTGTTCTTCCATAAGCTGAATCCCTTCTCGCCGAGCAAGAGCGCACCGCAGAAGCGGAACACCTGGCGGCTGTGGTTCAAGGTGGTGCTTGCGGTGATTCCTTCCGCAGTGATTGGTTTGCCGCTGGATGACTGGATGGACGCGCATTTCTATAATTACGTTGTGGTTGCCATCACGCTGATTGTTTACGGGATTGCGTTCCTGTTTGTGGAACGGGCAAATAACCACCGCAGAACGTATGCAAATTCGGTGTATGATATTGATTTGAAAACCGCCATGCTCATCGGCTGTTTCCAGTGCCTGAGCCTGATTCCCGGTACCTCCCGTTCCGGTTCCACCATTCTGGGGGCCATCATTCTGGGCGTAGGCAGACCGGCGGGTGCAGAGTTTTCCTTCTTCCTTGCTATCCCTACCATGCTGGGCGCAAGTGCCTTGAAGCTGGTGAAATTCCTGCTTTCCGGCGTTTCCGCAACAGGTACGGAGTGGGCGATTCTGGCGGTCGGCTGTGTGGTTTCCTTCGTGGTCAGCCTGCTTGTCATCAAGGGTCTGATGGAATATGTCCGCAAGCACAGGTTTGCAGTGTTCGGCGTATACCGCATCATCTTAGGTGTATTGGTTTTGGGCTATTTTGCCTTCCAGACCCTGCACGCATAAAAATACATACCAACAATTACAGGGCAATAAAAAAGCGGAGCCGAATTTTTCGACTCCGTTCATTTTTTTATTCTGCTTCAATCTGTTCAAAGATTTCCTGTGCAGGCTTCTGATACCAGCCTGTTTTATCCTCGCTGACAAGCCCTGCGGTCTGGGAATTGTAATACATTTCGCACGCCTCCAGGTCGTCCATCTTGTGCTTTTTCTGCAGCATTGCAACCACCTCTGCGCCGACAGCGGCACGGTTTTCGTGGTGTGTATATTCCTTTTCCTGCTCTGCGGCATCGCTTTCCAGATAGGTCAGCCCGTCAATCATGCCGACAAAGAAATCAATATCCATTTCAGGGAAGGTCTTGTGGCTGTCCAGAATCAGGTCAATGAAGCCGGACTGCTTGAAGGAAATAAACACCTTATTGCTGGGGATGTTTTTCAGATCACTGTAATATTCTACGCAGGAAACAACTAAAGTACGCTGGTCCATTTTTCTCTCTCCTTTTTGATTAAAAAAATTTACTAAAATTTATGATACCGCATTTTTACACAATTTTCAACCATTCAAGACAGGAAAACTTGACATTCTCCGATTTTCCAGTATGCTAAAGGAAGTAAGATAAATCTGGAAGGAAGTGCTTGTTTTGGTAACGGTAAAAATAGATGAAACATTAAAGGAACGCTGCCCCGATGCCGCACTGGGGCTTTTGCAGGCAAAGGTTGCGGTTGCGCCCGATGCAGAGGAATTTCTGGCACTGCTGAATGGGAAAATCGCAGAGCTTTCCGAGGTGGAGCTTTCGCAGGCAAATAAGAGAGATAAAATTCAGGCAACCAGAAAGGCGTATAAGGCATTGGGGAAGGAACCCAACCGCTATCGTTCCTCTGCGGAGGCAATGTGCAGAAGAATCGCGAAGGAAAGAGGTCTGTATTATATCAATAACGTGGTGGATATCAATAACTATCTTTCCATCAAATCGGGCTATTCCATGGGGACGTATGACCTTGCAAAAACAAAGGGCGACATCACATGGATGCGTGCGCCCGAGGGCACGGCATATCGCGGCATCGGCAAGGATGTGCTGAATATCGAATTTCTGCCCGTTCTCTTTGATGAGGAGGGGCCCTTCGGCAACCCCACCAGTGATAATGACAGAACCATGATTACGGATGCAACAGAGGACTTGCTTCTGGTGTATTATGCCTTTGACGGAGCGGAGGATTTGCCTGCACTTCTCACAGAAGCAAAGGAATTACTGGAAAAATATGCAGGGGGCAAAGCATTCGAGACGAAAATCTTGATTTAAAAAATCCGAATATAATAAGGAAGGTGATCGGATGAAAACCTTTGAAAGCTTATATCGGGACTATTACCAGAAGGTATATGCGTTTCTCAACCGCATGTGTGCCGATGGGGATTTGGCAGAGGACTTAACGCAGGAAACCTTTTTGCAGGCATATAAATCACTCTATAAATTTCGGGGAGAGTGTGAGGTTTTTACCTGGCTTGCGGCAATCGGCAAGCATACCTATTTCAAATATCTGAAAAAAAAGCGGCTGCATCTGGATGCGGCGAATCTGGATTTGGTGGCGCAAAGCTATCTGAAAGGGGATGTCAGCCCGGAGGAGCATGTCAGCCAGAAGGATATTGAAAAAGCGGTGCGTAAGGTGGTTGAGGATATCCCGAAGAAATATCGCGATGTGGTGGTGCTGCGTGTTTATGCGGAGCTGCCCTTTTCGCAGGTTGCACAGATACTCAGGATTAGTGAAAATTCCGCAAAGGTGATTTATTTCAGGGCAAAGAAAATGCTGATGGAGGTGTTGAGGGATGAGTTGGAAATGTGAATTGGTGATGGATCTGGCACCTCTGTATCATGACGGGGTGGCAAGCGAGGTCAGCAAAAGGCTTGTGAAAAAGCATCTGCGGGAATGTCCGCAGTGCCGCGCCTATTATAAAAAGTATCACCCGATAGATAAGGTGCCCACAGAAGTCCCGAATTGGGATGTGGAGGAAAATTATGCCATGCTGGCAAGAAAAGTCCGCAAAAGACGGATTATCCTCTGGGGCGGTTTCCTTTCCTATCTGAGCGCAACCATCGTTGCATTGGTGTTCTGGTATGTGAAGGAACAGAAAAATAAAAAAATTTTTTGAGACAAAAAACGCTGAGAATTCAAGGATTCTTGGCGTTTCTCTTTTTTGCACAAAAATTTTTTATAAATTTTGTGTAACTTTTTTCGTAATTTGGGGTACTAAGTTAACGTAACAAAAAAATGGAACAGATTTCGGTATATGAAACAGTTTCCCGTATTCCCTTGAAAGGGGAGAAGGAGTGGAAAAATGAGCTTTCGTGTGTTAGGGACGGGCAAATATGTCCCACCCAGGGTTGTTACGAATGACGACCTGTCACAATTTTTAGAAACCAATGACGAATGGATTACCCAGAGGGTCGGCGTAAAGGAACGCCATGTCAGCACCAATGAAACGGCGGCGGATATGGGTGCCAAGGCTGCAAGGGCTGCTTTGGAAAACAGCGGCGTAGCGGCAGAGGAAATCGACCTCATTTTGGCGGCAAGCGTCAGCGGGGAGAGCATTTCCCCTTCTGTTTCCTGCATGATTCAGAATCTGCTGGGGCTTTCCTGCATGACCATGGATATCAACGCGGCATGCTCCGCATTTGATTTCCTTCTGGAAACGGCGGCAGGGTTCTTTGCCAGAGGTAAGGTGAAGAAGGTACTTGTCATCGGGGCGGAACGTCTGAGCCGCCTGCTGGACTGGAACGACAGAGGCACTGCGGTTATCTTCGGGGACGGCGCAGGTGCGGTGGTTCTGGAAGCAGGTGAAAATTATCTGGATGCCGTTTTTGATGTGAAGGGCGGCAATGATGTCATTGATATTCCACAGCCTGTGGGGATGTCTCCCTTCTATGAAAGAGGGCAGGAAAAGAAGCCCTATATTCACATGGCAGGGCAGGAAACCTTTAAATTCGCGGTAACAGCCATTTGCAGAGACTGCAAGGAAATTCTGGAGCGCAACGGGCTGACCTTTGATGATATCGCATATATCGTGCCGCATCAGGCAAATCAGCGCATCATTGATTTCGCAAGCACAAAACTGAAGGTGCCCAAGGAAAAGTTTTATTTAAATATTCATAAATATGGCAATACTTCTTCCGCCAGCATTCCCATTGCCCTGGATGAACTGAATCGGGCAGGAAAGCTGCACAGAGGAGATTTATTATTACTGCCTGCCTTTGGCGGCGGTCTGGCAAGTGCCTGTTGTTTAGTAAGATGGTAAAAAAGTAACTAAGAAAACAAAAAAAGGTAAAAGAAAAGGAGAAAAAATTATGGTATTCGAAAAAATCGCAGCAATGTTGGCAGAAAAACTGGAATGTGACGCAGCAGAAATCAAGATGGACACAGAATTCAGCACACTGGGCATCGATTCTCTGGATGTTATGGAACTGCTGATGAACCTGGAAGAAGAACTGGGTACAGAAATTGAAATGGGCGAAAACAAAGTAAACACTGTTGGCGATCTGGTAAAACTGATCGAAGAAAAACAGGCGTAAGAAAGAACGGAAAGAAAAGGAGGACGACGATATGATCGTTTCACCGATTTGTGAGATGCTGGGCATCAAATATCCTATTTTCCAGGGCGGCATGGCATGGATTGCTGACGGCAAGCTGGCAGCAGCGGTTTCCAATGGCGGCGGTCTTGGGATTATCTCTGCAATGAACGCAGGCGGCGATTATCTGAGAGAACAGATTCGCATTGCAAGAAGCCTGACAGATAAGCCCTTCGGCGTGAATATCATGCTGATGAGCCCCCATGTGCAGGAAGTGGCAAAAATCGTTGCAGAGGAAAAGGTAGCAGTAGTCACCACAGGTGCAGGCATTCCCAATCAATATGTTCCCATGTGGAAGGAAGCAGGCATCAAGGTGATTCCTGTAGCGGCATCTGTCGCAGCGGCAAAGATGATGGCGAGAGCAGGTGCGGATGCTGTCATTGCCGAAGGCGGCGAATCCGGCGGTCATATCGGCGAGCTTTCCACCATGCCCTTGATTCCTCAGGTGGCAGATGCGGTGGATATCCCTGTACTGGCGGCAGGCGGCATCGGCGACGGCAGAGGGATGGCAGCGGCATTTATGCTGGGCGCAGTTGGCGTGCAGATGGGTACCCGTTTCCTGCTTGCAGAGGAATGTGGTGTGCATCAGAATTATAAGGATATGGTGAAAAAGGCAACGGATGTTTCCACAACAGCAACAGGCAGACGTTTCGGCGGCAGCACCTGCCGTGTCATGAAAAATCAGTTTGCCCGTCATTTCCTGAAGGTGGAATATGATCCTGCAACAACAGCCGAAATGGTAGACAAGCTTGGCGTAGGCGCATTGCGCAAAGCCGCAGTGGAAGGCGATACCAAGGAATGCTGCTTTATGGCAGGGCAGATTGCCGGCATGGTGAAGAAGGAACAGCCTGCGGCAGAAATCGTGCAGGAAATTGCGACAGAAGCAGAAGCGTTACTGAAAGGAGCGGCAAAATGGGTAAAATAGCATTTGTTTTTTCCGGTCAGGGCGCACAGAAGGCAGGCATGGGCAAAAGCTTTTATGATAATAACGAAACCGTAAAGAGTTTGTTCGACAGAGCGGAAACCCTCAGAAACGGTACACTGGCGCAGTGCTTTGCCGGCACCGCGGAGGAATTGAAGGAAACACAGAACACACAGCCCTGTCT
>JBNMGO010000069.1:0-6548 GCA_050872285.1 Anaerotignum sp. | reverse complement strand
TTCTTCAGCATTTCCGGTTCCGACTTCGTGGAAATGTTTGTCGGTGTCGGCGCATCCCGTGTAAGGGAATTGTTTGAACAGGCGAAGAAAAACGCGCCCAGTATTGTATTATCGACGAAATCGATGCTGTGTGCCGTCGCAGAGGTGCAGGTCTTGGCGGCGGACACGATGAACGCGAGCAGACACTGAACCAGTTATTGGTTGAGATGGACGGCTTCGGTATCAACGAAAGCGTGATTATTATTGCGGCAACGAACCGTGCGGATATTCTGGATCCTGCGCTGCTCAGACCCGGTCGTTTTGACAGACAGGTTTATGTGGGCAGACCAGACGTAAAGGGCAGAGAAGCCATCCTGCGCGTACATGCGAAGGGCAAACCCATGGCATCCGAGGTAGACCTGAAGGTGGTTGCACAGACAACGGCAGGCTTTACCGGTGCAGACCTGGCGAACCTTCTGAATGAGGCGGCACTGCTGACTGCCAGAGACGGCAAGAAGAAAATTGATATGGAAGAAATCCAGAAGGCACTGATTAAAATCGGTGTCGGGACGGAAAAGAAAACAAGAGTCATTTCCGAAAAGGAAAAATACATCACAGCATACCATGAGGGCGGTCACGCCATCCTCTTTGAGGTGCTGAGTGAGCTTGACCCTGTCCACAGCATTTCCATCATCCCTACGGGGATGGCAGGCGGCTACACGATGCCCCTGCCCGGTGAGGACAGAATGTACATGACAAAAATGATGATGGAACAGGAAATCATCAGCCTGTTGGGCGGACGTGCGGCAGAGGATCTGGTGATCAAGGATATCACCACAGGTGCTTCCAACGATATTGAACGCGCGACATCCATGGCAAGAGATATGGTAACAAAATACGGCATGAGTGAGCTGCTGGGGCCGATCCAGTTCGGCGGCGATAATGACGAGGTCTTTATCGGCAGAGACTGGGGCCACGCAAGAAACTACGGCGAGGGCGTAGCGGCAACCATCGACCAGGAGGTCAACCGTATTGTGACAGATGCTTATCGGGAGGCAAAACGCCTCTTGCAGGAGAATATGGAAATGCTCCATGCTACCGCGAAGCTCTTAGTAGAAAAAGAAAAGGTGACAGGGGACGAATTCCGCGCTTTGTTTGACCAGAAGGTACGCAACGAGGTTCTGGGCATTGCAAACGAGACGGAGGAACCCACAGAAACAGCGGAAAACAGAGAGGAGAACTAACATGGAATTCAAAAACATCGTACCCGGTATGACATTTGAAAAGGAATTTATTGTAGAGGAAGGCGATACTGCATCCCATTTCGGCAATGACAAGGTGCCTGTATTCGCATCCCCCAGACTGATTTCCTGGATTGAAGGCACAGCAATCGGCACAGTTGCTCCTTTCCTGCCCGAAGGCTGGGAAACCGTAGGCACAACCTTCAACCTGGCACACCTGGCTGCAACACCCGTTGGCATGAAGGTGCGTATCGTGACTGAGGTGACAGAAGTAAAGGGCAAACTGCTGACCTACTCCGTAAAGGCGTATGACGAAGTGGATAAAATCTGCGAAGGCACACATGGCCGTGCCATCATCGAACTGGATAAATTCCTGGGCCGTGTAAACAAAAAAGGCACAAAATAAGAAGCCAAGCAAAAGAAGGTCTGGAGTGCGTCCCGTACTGCAGACCTTTTTCTTCGAGAGAAAAAAGGAGTGGGAAGTTATGGCAAAGAAAATTCTGGCGGCAGCCAATAACAAGGAACAGAAATATTTCATGGAGGAGGAATTCAAATTCCTACCCGATACGATTAAAGAGGATCTGAAGCGCATCTGCGTTTCTATGGCGGAAAAGCTGAACTGCACCTTTCTGGTTGGCTTCGATGACAACGGGGATGTATATTTTGAAACCGTAAAGCATGAGGGCGATTTTGATTTTGATGAAATTGGTGCAGAGCTGGAAATCAGACGTTTGCAGAAGGAGGAGCTGGAGCTGTTCCGCGCGATGGAGCTTTGGTATGTGCTTTTCTGCACAAAGGAAGGTGCGCCTGCGAAGGAAGAATTGATGCGCAGAGCGGCGGCAGAAGGGAAAACCTTATAAGATTGTGTAAAAAATAACAAGAAAATCAAAAAAAATATTGTAAAATTCGCATTTGCTGTTATAATGGATTTGATTGTGTATCAACGGCGAAAAAAAGGGAAAATAGCATGACCCGATGCGGGCAGGCATATCCCCCTTGCCGCAGAGCACAGAAAAATATGATTCCAAGTCATCTTGTATCCTGCGAGAATGAGAATGAAAGGAGCTTTTCAAATGAGCGAAACAGTAAACACACAGGCGAGCGAAACAGTAAACACACAGGTGAGCGAAACAGCAAGCACACAGGCAGAAACAGGCAAAAAAGGAAGAATGGCGGCAAGAGAGCTGACCACATTGGGTCTTCTGACAGGGGTACTGCTCCTGATGAGCGTGACACCTCTGGGGTATTTCCACACCTTCGGGCTGGATATTTCCCTGATGATGGTTCCCGTTGGGATTGGCGCAATGCTGATGGGCCCCAAGGCGGGCGCATGGTTGGGTCTGGTTTTCGGCGCAACCAGCTTTTATCAGTCCATGACAGGTTCTTCCGCATTCAGCACCATGCTATTTAACATCAACCCTTTTTATACCTTCCTGCTTTGCATCCCCACCCGCGTGCTGATGGGCTTTCTGACAGGCGTGATTTTCAAGGCGGCACAGAAGGTGGATAAAAAGAAAACAGTCTGCTATTTTGTCGGCGGTTTCTTTGCAGCATTCCTGAACACATTGTTCTTCATGGGCGTGCTGGTGATTTGCTACTGGAACACAGAATTTATCCAGGGCATCAATGAAACACTGGGCGGTCTGAACCCTCTGATGTTCGTGGTGGCATTTGTCGGCGTGAACGGCGCACTGGAAATACCCTCCAGCTGTATTGTCGGCGGTATTGTTTCCAAGGCAGTCAGCAGAGCATTGTATACGAAAAAGACGGCATAAGGCAGAGTGTTACATAAATAAGAAGCGTAAATGCATACGGCGCAGGATGGATTTCCTGCGCTGTTCTTCATATAAAATCCCGAATAGGAGAAGGTTTTATGTTATTGGTAATTGATGTGAGCAATACGAATATGGTTTTGGGCGTTTTTGACGGGGAGAGCCTGATGGCAAGCTGGCGGCTTTCCACCCAGAGCGGACGCACTGCGGACGAAACAGGACTTCTGATTCGCAGTCTGTTTGAATATTCCGAGGTTTCCGTGAAGGATATTGAGGCAATTATCGTTTCTTCCGTTGTGCCGGATGTGATGTATTCCACACTCAATGGTATCAAGAAATTTCTGAAAAAAGACCCGATTGTGGTGCGTGCCGGCTTGAAAACAGGCATCAACCTGCGGATGGAGAACCCGAAGGAGATGGGGACGGATCGCATTGTCAACCTGGTGGCGGCGTATGAGCTGTACGGCGGCCCTGCGATTGTGATTGATTACGAAACGGCAACGACGTTTGATGTCGTGAGCGAAAACGGCGAATTTCTGACGGGCATCACCGCCCCGGGCTTGCAGACCTGCGCGGATGCACTGTATCAGAAGGCGGCGAATCTGCCGAAATTTGAAATTGTGAATCCCGGCAGTATCATTACGAAAAATACCGTAGAAAGTATGCAGGCAGGGTTGGTCATCGGGCATATCGGCGAGGCGAAATTTATCATTCAGCAGATCAAGGAGCATTTTACCTGTCCGAATATGAAGGTGATTGCGACAGGCGGTCTGGGTAAGGTGATTTACGAGGAAGAAAAGGGCATTTTTGATGTATATGACCCTGTGCTGTCCCTGCATGGGCTGCGGCTGATTTACGGGAAGAATAAGAACAAACGATAATTGGGAAAGCACCACGGGCTTTTTCAGGCAATAGGAGGAAAGCAGATGCTTTTGGTAATCGATGTTGGAAACACCAACTTTGTTTTAGGTTTATATAAAAAGGAAAAATTGGTGAAATGCTGGAGAATGACAACGGGGAGCAACCGTACCGCGGACGAAACGGGCATTTTCATCCATGGGCTGTTTGATGCGGCTGGGGTGGATGCGAGAAAGGTCGAGGCGGTTATTATTTCTTCCGTTGTGCCGGATATCATGTATTCCCTGACGCAGGGGATTCGGAAATATTTCCATATCGAACCGATGATTGTCGGCGTTGGAATGAAAACGGGGATTGTGATTAAACGGGACGACCCGAAATCCGTCGGCTCTGACCGTATTGTTGACCTTGTGGCGGCGAATGAGATTTATGGCGGCCCTGCGATTGTGATTGACTACGGCACAGCGAATACGTTTGATGTCATCAACGAAAAAAGCGAATTTATCACAGGCTTTATTACGCCGGGGATTTCCTCGTGCGCGGAAGCACTTTACCAGAGAGCGGCACAGCTGCCGAAAATCGAGATTAAGGCACCGAAGTCCATCATTGCGAAAAACACCGTAGACAGCTTTCAGGCAGGCTTGGTGCTTGGACATATCGGGCAGACGAAATATATCATTGAACAGCTGAAGGAAAAGCTGAATATGCCGAATATGAAGGTCATCGCAACAGGCGGTCTGGCAAGGGTGATTGACCCGAAGGGCGAGATTTTCGATGTGCTTGACCCTGTGCTGACGTTGAAGGGGTTGCGTATCCTGTATGAAAAGAATAAATGAGAAAACAAAAACCGATTGTAAAAATACAATCGGTTTTTTCTGTGGCAGCTTTTTTCTCAGTGAATATTGATTTCACCCACGCTGTACAGTGCAACATGTCCTTTGATTTTTACGCGTTCGCCTGCATCTTCGCCGTAAACAAAGCCTGTGCGCTCGGAAAGCTGATAATTCACCAAATCCTTTTTGCCAAGGCGTTCACTCCAGAAGGGAATCAGCGTGCAGTTTGCAGAGCCGCAGACGGGGTCTTCGTCAATCGCGATTTTGGGGAAGAAGGTGCGGCAGACAAAGTCGCTTTCTTCGCCGTCATTTTCGGCAGTCAGGAAAAAGCCGCAGCCCTCGGGTACAGCTTCAATGGCAGCCAGATCGGGTTGGAAATTGCGGACGGTTTCCGCATCCTTTACCAGAAACATCAAATCTCTTGTCAGCCATGCGCCTTCGGGGGTAAAGCCTAAGGCCTTTTTCATGGCATCTGTCACAGCGACAGGCTCTGCCTTCCATGCAGGGAAATCCATTTCGAATAAATCCCCTTCCAGACAGCGGATGGTCAGCTCATCATGGTTTGCGTGGAAATGAAATTCCTTTTGTTCCGGTTCTACGAAATGAGAGAGGACATAGCTTGTACCGAGGGTTGCGTGTCCGCAGAGATCAATTTCGGAGCCGGGGGTAAAGAAGCGTACCTGATATTCGCCCGGGGCTTTTTGGCAGGCAAAGGCAGTTTCGGACAGACGGTTTTCCTTTGCAATTTTCTGCATGATTTCCGCAGAAGGGAAGGTTTCCACAATGCAGACACCTGCGGGGTTGCCCTTGAAGGGCTCTTTTGTAAAAGAATCTACTACGAAGTATTTCATGACATTCGCCTCCTGAAAAATAATTGGTTTGATAAACTAGAATGACAATCTATTTATTTATATTATAAAAAGGGAAACGGATTTTGTCAACAGAAAATTAGAATAATAATCTAATTTTTTATTCTATTCTTTTGGGTGAAAGTATGGTATCATAAAAAAGAAGAAAGAACGGGAATAGGAGGAATCGGAATGGCGGAGAAATTGTCCAGACAGGAACGGACACAGCAGAATATCCATCTGATTTTGGAAACGGCAATTTCCTTATTCAATGAGCGTGGATATGAAGAGACAACCATGACGGATATCAGCAAGGCAACAGGGCTTTCCAATGGCTCGATTTATCATCTGTTTCCCAGTAAGCAGGATATTCTGAAACAGATTTATCATAAATATATTAACATTTCGCTTGGGCTTCTGGAAAATTTAGAGGAGAAGGCGAAAGACCCATATCCTGTTTTGCTGCAGTTTATGCTGGATGTGCAGGCACTCTGGATGCACACAGGCTCCATGATGCTGGATAACAAATTTCGGTGGGATACGGAGCGTTCCAAGGATGGATGCAGTGTGATTCAAAGGGAAGAACTGACCGCATTTTTGCAGGCGGCGCAGGACGCAGGCACGCTGAAAGGGAAAAACTGCATTGCGGACGCAGTGGAATTTCTGTTTACCCTGCAAAGAGGGATTCTTTACGGCTGGGCAATTCGGGATGATTTTGATATTGTGGCGTATGCCGAGCGGTTCTGGCAGCCTGTTTTGCAGGCGCTGCTTGCAGGGAATTTAGTGATTGGAAATGAGGAGAAAGAAAAAGCATGAAAATCGGAAACTTGGAATTGGAAAACAACGTATTCCTTGCGCCCATGGCAGGCGTGACGGATTTACCCTTCCGCATCCTCTGCAAGGAGATGGGCTGCGGTCTGGTTTATTCCGAAATGGTGAGCGCAAAAGGGATTTTATATGATAACAAAAACACAACGGAGCTGCTTGAGGTGGATGCGAAGGAACGCCCCGTTGCGG
>JBNMGO010000059.1:0-6869 GCA_050872285.1 Anaerotignum sp. | reverse complement strand
CCGTTACGCTTTCCACAACGCCGTCCTTTACATGCAGCTGCAAAATCTTGATGCCGCCCAGTGTTTCCAGTGCCACCGCTGTTTTCTCTGTCAGCCCTCTTTCGTAAACATATTTGCCAACACAACGGGATGCGTTGCCGCACATCTTCCCCTCAGAACCATCCAGATTAAACATTCTCATGCGGAAATCCGCCACCTCGGAAGGCATAATCAGCACCAACCCGTCAGAGCCAACCCCAAAATGACGCTCGCTCATGGCGATTGCCAGCTTTTCGGGATTTTCCACCTTTTCTGCAAAACAGTTTATGTAAATATAATCATTGCCGCAGCCCTGCATTTTTGTAAAACGCATACTTCTTCACTCCTTTTCTTCTTTCCCTTTTGTATGTATCACGGGCAGAACTGCCCGCTTTTTCCTTTGTTGCTTTTATTTTTTTATTGCTTTGTCATTTTTACCTGTGGCTCCTGCCCGACATTATGATACAGCGTCAGGCACCACAGACCGGACAGCCCAACCAGTGCAAAAATCACTCTTGCCAGCCAGAACAGGCTCCCGTGGAACAGCGTTGTCACCAAATCGAAGCCGAAAAATCCAATCAGCCCCCAGTTCAGCGCACCGATTACCACTAATGTCAATGCAATCATATTTGTTGCTTTCATGATAATTCCTCCTTAGCATAAAAAATTCGGGATAAATCCGTATCTATAGTATTTCTAAGGAGTGCCTATTTTATTTAAAAATTTTTTCCACCAGTGCGCCGAAGTCATTTCCCTTCAGATTGCCCACTGCGGAATAGCTGATTTTCTCAGTATCCAGCACCGCTCTTGCCGCCGCAAGCACATCCGCCGCCGTCACCGCCTCGATTTTCGCGATAACTTCCTCCGTTTCCTGCACCTCGCCGCGCAGAAGCAGAGAAGCTCCGGCAGAAGTCATGCGGTTCAGCGTGCTTTCCGTCCCGATGATGAAATTGGAAATCATCTGCTCCTTCGTCACCGCAATCAGCTGTTCGGGGAAGGCCTCCGCCGTCACCTCTTTCAGTTCCTCTGCAATCAGCTCAAATACCCGTTCCGTCTGGTTGGGATTCATGCTCGCACAAATCGTAAAAATCCCCGTATCCGCAAAGGCAGTCGTATAGCTGTAGATGGAATAGGTCAGACCGTTTTCCTCTCGGATTTTCTGGAACAGGCGAGAGCTCATGCCGCCGCCGAAAAGCGTATTGAAAATTGCCAGTGCATATTTCTGCGGATGCTCTCTGGTCAGTCCGGGGAAGGCAAGGCAGATATGCACCTGCTCAATGTCCTTTTCCTTCTCCACCTGTGCCGTCCGGTAATCCGCATGGGTATCCCGCTGCACAAAGGGCGTTTCCCGTTTCCATTGGCCTAATTTTTCATTCAGCTTCCCGAGCATTTCCTCTTCTGCAAAATTCCCTGCCACCGAAAGCACGATATTCTTCTGGTGATAATTCCGTTCATAATACGCCCGAATGAACGCCGCATCAAAGGCGGCAATCGTTTCCTCCGTTCCCAGAATTGGCATCCCCAGAGAGGTATCACGCCAGATGGCATCCTGCAAAGCATCATGCACAAGCTCCTCCGGCGCATCGTCATACATATAGATTTCCTCTGTGATGACATTTCGCTCCTTCTGCACATCCTCCTCCGCAATCAGGGGATGCAGCAGCATATCACTCATTACATCCAGTGCGCGGTCAATATGCTTATCCAGTACACGCGTATGATAGCAGGTGTATTCCTTTGTAGTGTATGCGTTAATCTGTCCGCCGAGTGCATCCATCTCCTCCGCAATCTGCCTTGCCGTGCGGTTTTCCGTCCCCTTGAACATCATGTGTTCAATATAATGCGACACGCCGTTTTCCTGCGGCAGTTCGTTTCGGGAACCGTTTTTCACCCATATCCCGAAGGAAATGCTGCGTACATAGGAAATGGATTCCAATGCGACCTTTATGCCGTTGTCCAGTGTTCTGATTGTAACCATACCATCTCTCCTAAATCAGATTTCTGTTTCTATCATGAGAAAAATTTCGGTTTTTATGCAGTCTTTTCCATCAGCTTTCCGCCGGAGCTTTCTCTGCACCTGATAAAAAAGGCAGATGGTTTACAGGCTTACACCTGCAAACAGCACCTGCCTGCTTTTTACTGCTATTTTATTGCAAAAATCTTATTTGTTTTCTTCTGTTTCCATAGCATCCTTCATGGAGAAGTTCAGTCTGCCCTGCTTATCAATTTCCATCAGCTTTACGGAAACCTTATCGCCAACAGCCAGAACATCCTCAACCTTTGCCACACGCTTATTGGAAATCTTGGAAATATGAATCAAACCTTCCTTGCCGGGTGCAATTTCAACGAATGCGCCGAAGGTCATCAGTCTTGTAATCGTACCCTGATAAATCGTGCCGGGTTCGGGGTCGGAAACGATTGCTGTAATCATATCCTTTGCCATCTGGATGCCTGCGGGGTCAACGCCCTTGATGTAGATGGTGCCGTCATCCTCTGTATCGATTTCACAGCCGGATTCTTCCACAATCTTCTTGATTACCTTACCTCTTGCGCCGATCACCTCAGCAATTTTTTCCACATCAATCTGCATCTGTGCAATCTTAGGTGCATAAGGAGAAAGCTCTTTTCTGGGCTCTGCGATTGCTTTCAGCATAACCTCATTCAGAATATAATCTCTTGCTCTGCCTGTCTGTGCAAATGCCTGTTCAATCATAGGGAAAGTCAGACCATGAATCTTCATATCCATCTGGATGGCTGTGATACCTTCGCTTGTCCCTGCAACCTTAAAGTCCATGTCGCCGAAGAAGTCTTCTACACCCTGAATATCTGTGATTTCGATGAAGTCGTCATCATTTTCACCTGTAACCAGACCTACGGAAATACCTGCAACGGGGCGTTTGATGGGAACACCTGCCGCCATCAGGGACAGTGTAGAACCGCAGATGGAAGCCTGAGAGGTAGAACCGTTGGAGCTCAGAATATCGGAAACCAGACGGATTGCGTAAGGGAATTCTTCCTCACTGGGGATAACGGGCAGCAATGCTCTTTCGCCCAGTGCGCCATGCCCGATTTCACGTCTGCCGGGGCCTCTGGAGGTCTTTGCTTCCCCAACAGAGAAACCGGGGAAGTTATAGTGATGGATGTATCTCTTACCTGTTTCGTTTGCATCCAGACCATCCAGTCTCTGTCCTTCACTGATGGCACCCAGTGTGGTTACTGTCAGTGCCTGTGTCTGTCCTCTGGAGAACAGCGCGGAGCCGTGTACACGAGGCAGAACGTCTACCTCTGCGGACAGCTTTCTGATTTCTTCAATGCCACGACCGTCGGGACGCTTATGGTCTCTCAGAATCATTCTTCTTACAGTCATTTTCTGGAATTTATAGATAATATCGCCAATCAGTGCGTCGATATCTGTTTCTTCGCCAACCATAGCTGTCAGCTGTTCTGTCAGTGCTTCTGCAACCTCTTCTGTCAGCACCTTGATTTTCGCATCTCTGTCCTGCTTCAGTTCCGCAAAAACAGCGTCTTCCATTCTTGCGTCTGTAATGAAGCCTGTTACCAGCTGATATGCGTCCTCGGGAATCACATATTCTGTGTAGGGTGCTTTTTCCTTACCCTCTTTTGCTGTGATTTCCTGAATGAATTTAACAACCTGCAGGTTGGTATCGAATGCCAGATGAATTGCTTCCATCATCAGTGCATCGGGGATTTCGTCCGCGCCTGCTTCAATCATCATAACCTTATCTTCCTTGGAAGAAACAGTCAGGTTCAGTCTGGTTGTTTCTCTCTGTGCAGCTGTGGGGTTTACCACCAGCTGACCGTCACAGTAACCGATATTTACGGAAGATACAGGATCTGTGAAGGGAATATCGGAAATGTTCAGTGCCAGAGAAGCACCGATCATTGCCAGAACCTCAGGTGCGCAGTCCTGATCTACGGACATAACGGTTGCAACGATAGCAACGTCATTTCTGTAATCCTTGGGGAACAGAGGACGCAGAGGTCTGTCGATACATCTTGCTGTCAGAACCGCCTTTTCGGAGGGTCTGCCTTCTCTTTTAATGAAGCCGCCGGGGATTTTACCAACGGAATACAGTCTTTCTTCGTAATCAATGCTCAGGGGGAAGAAATCAATCCCTTCTCTGGGCTTATCGGATGCAGTCGCGGTTACCAGAACGGTTGTGTCGCCGTAGCGCATCAGAGCCGCGCCGTTTGCCTGTTCTGCCACTCTGCCGATTTCTGCTGTCAGTGTTCTGCCTGCCAGTTCCATGGAATAGCTTCTAAACATAATCATTCTCCTTTTCTTTGAATGTCGTTTTTTCGCACCATAGATCTTCAACTTCGCCTGCAAGCCTGTCCTTTCTTGCAAAAAAAGTTGGAAATCTATAGTGCCGCCTACTTGATTTTTTAAAAAGAAAGGGAGGATTTCTTGGATCCTCCCTTTTTGTATCATCTGTAAATTACTTTCTCAGACCCAGTTCTGCAATGATTGCACGGTATCTTTCGATATCGATTTCCTTCAGGTAGTTCAGCAGGCCTCTTCTCTGACCAACCATTTTCAGCAGACCACGTCTGGAGTGGTGGTCTTTCTTGTGCATCTTCAGGTGGTCTGTCAGCAGAGAGATTCTTGCTGTCAGCAGTGCGATCTGAACTTCGGGAGAACCTGTATCGTTAGGTGTTCTGCCGTATTTTGCGATGATTTCCTGTTTGTTGATTGTTGCTGCCATTGTTGTTTTCCTCCTTAAAAACTGTGTGTTTTTTATTGCTGTATCCCCAAAGACTAAGTAATGGTCGGAGTGTCCAAAAACTGAGTCTCGGTTTTACAATATTAGTATATTACCATACGAAGCCCATCTTTGCAAGGAAAATTCAAGGAATTTCCGCAAGTTTTCCAAGAAAAGCAAGCCTTCGTGCGTTTTTTCTTATTTTTCCTGTTCGCTTTTCCAATGCTCGTATTCCGCAGAGTGGAAATAGTCTCTCGCCTGCTCCGCATTGATGGCAATCTGCTTCTGCAGCTCCTCCACACTGGGGAATTTCTGCTCGCTGCGCAGGAATTTATAGAAAAAGGTCTGCAGCTGTTCGCCGTAAATCATTTCATTGAAATCCAGTAAATAGGTTTCCACAATCTTCACTGTGCCGTTTACGGTGGGGTTTTTGCCGATATTCGTCACCCCGTAGTAATATTTCCCCTTATACAGTGTCTTTGTTGCATAGACACCGTTGGGCGGAAACAGCTTCAGCGGATGCGCTTCAATGTTCACCGTAGGGAAACCGATGGTTCTGCCCAGCTTCTTCCCTTCCTTTACCGTTCCCAGAATGAAATAAGGTACGGTCAGCATCTGGTTTGCTTCTTCTAAATCCTTTTCCAGAAGGCACTTGCGGATACGGGAGGAGCTGACTCTCTCGTCCCCATGCAGCACCTTCGGCACGCCGATGACCTTAATCCCCCGTTCTGCGCCCAGGCGTTTGAGCATTTCATAATTGCCTGCCGCGCCCTTGCCGAAATGATAATCCTCGCCAACGACCAGTACCTGGCATTTCAGCTTTTCAAAAATCAGCTGCACTGCAAACTCCTCGGGATCCATTGCCGCGAAGTTCTTATCAAAGGGATATTCAATATAAATATCAATGCCCATCTGCTCCATCTGAAATTTCTTTTCCGAAGGGTCAACGATTAAGGCAAAATCCTCTTTTCTCTGAAAGACAAACATCGGATGGGGAGAGAAGGTAAATACTACGCTTTTCAGCCCTTCCTCCTCCGCAAATTGTTTTGTCAGATTGATCAGCGAACGATGCCCCTGATGCAGACCATCAAAGTTCCCCAGAGTCACAGCCGTCGGCTGGCTCTGCTCGATTCGCGTGTCAGTAATATGTTCCATTTTTTTACTCCTTTTACAAGTATAAAAAATCCTTGCTTTATACCAGCATTTTAAACGGTTTGATGTAAAAATTCGTTTCTTCTTTTTTCAGTGTATACAGCCCAACGAGGTGATTCTCAAAATCGTAAACCGCTGCGATTTCGCCCTCCTGCAATCCTTCGGGCTGCTTTGCAAAAAATCTTTCCTGTATTTTTCCGCCGTTATAGAGCAGCTTTGTCGAGTTCTCCGCAATTTTTATCACAGGAAAATCCTTGAGTGCCTCCTGCATCGTCAGCAGGGCATCCTCTGCCCGCTCCTGCTCCGCCAGTGCCTTCAGATCATCCAGCTTGATGGCGTTTTCCAGAGAAAAGCTGCCCGTTGCCGTCCGCAGCAATTCCGCCATGTGTCCGCCGCAGCCAAGTGCCTTGCCGATATCGGCGCAAAGCGTACGGATATAGGTTCCCTTCGAGCAGTCAATGTCCATCTCCACTCTGTCGGGCGGCAGGAATCGGCGAATCCGAATATCGTACACCTCAATGGTGCGCGCCTTTCGTGCAATCTCTTTGCCCTCTCTGGCAAGCTCATAGAGCTTTTTCCCATTCACCTTCACCGCGGAATACATCGGCGGCACCTGCTCCAGTCTGCCGATAAAGGCTGCCACCGCCGCGCGGATTTTTTCCTCATCGAACACAACATCCTTCGTCTCCAGAACCTCGCCCGAAGCATCCTCTGTTGTTGTGGTGATGCCAAGACGGAGCATGGCGCGGTAGCTTTTTCTGCCATCCATGATAACATCCGAAAGCTTGGTTGCCTTCCCCACGCAGACAGGAAGAACGCCCTCCGCATCGGGGTCAAGCGTACCCGTATGTCCGACCTTTTTCATGTGGATGGTTCTGCGGACAATCGCCACCACATCATGGGAGGTGAATCCCTTTTCTTTATAAATATTGAAAATACCGTCCAAAAAACAGTACCTCCTTAAATCCTTAGTTT
>JBNMGO010000057.1:0-6926 GCA_050872285.1 Anaerotignum sp. | reverse complement strand
GGAAAAATCGGGCTATATGAAGGTTTACAGCCATACGGCAGACCATCAGCCTGTTGTGGCAGGGGAGGAAGAAGCCTTCCTTGATTCCATGCAGAGAAGTGAGGAGACATTGACCGAAAACCTCAGCGCAAAGCATGTGAAGGCGATGGCTTACCCCAACGGACGCTATACCGAGGAGGCACAGCAGCTTCTGGATGAGGATGGCTATGTGTTGCAGTTTACCGTAGAGAACAGCGTGATTACAAAAAATACCCAAAGAAATGCCATTCCGCGCATCACAATCGAATCCGGCATGAGCGGTGAGGATGTGGTGCGGAAAATTGAATTAACTGCAGAAAATACATTTGCTGCGGAAGGAGAAGGAAACGAGACATGAGGAAAAAAATCGTTGCAGGCAACTGGAAAATGAATAAAACACCGAAGGAAGCGGCAGAGTTTTGCAAGCTGATGAAGGAAAAGGTCGTTTCCGATGCGGTTGAGGTTGTATTCTGTGTACCCTTCGTTGATTTATATCCCGTTCTGGAGGAATTGAAGGGCACAGGCATCGGCGTTGGCGCGGAAAATATGCACTTTGCGGAAAGCGGCGCATATACCGGTGAGGTTTCTGCACAGATGCTGAAGGAAATGGGCGTTGGCTATGTCATTCTGGGACATTCTGAACGCAGACAGTATTTCGGCGAAACAGACGAAATGGTTAATCAGAAGGTGAAAAAAGCCTTGGAGGCAGGCATTGTGCCGATTCTTTGCTGCGGCGAAACACTGGAACAGAGAGAAGCGGGCATTACGATTGAATGGGTACGCATCCAGATCAAATGTGCGCTGGCAGGCGTTTCCGCTGAGGATGCAAAGAAGGTTGTTGTTGCCTATGAACCCATCTGGGCAATCGGCACAGGCAAAACCGCAACCTCTGCACAGGCACAGGAGGTCTGCCATGCCATTCGTACCGTTCTGGCAGAGCTGTACGGCAAGGAAGTTGCGGACGAGATTCGTATCCAGTATGGCGGCAGTGTCAACAGCAAAAATGCGGCAGAGCTGTTCGCAATGGAGGATATTGACGGCGGTCTGGTCGGCGGCGCAAGCCTGAAAGAGGAATTTACCTCTATCGTACACTATTAAATTCCTGTGAAAACAGGTTCACCATCATACCCGTTATGGGTTCGGGGAAACGCTCCTCGAAGAATGGAGGAAAAAATGGAGAAAAAAACAACAGTTTTGATGATTTTGGATGGCTTTGGTCTGAATGAAAAAACAGAGGGCAATGCCGTCAAGCAGGCAAAAACCCCTGTTCTGGACGGACTGGTGCAGAAATATCCCTTCGTGCAGGGCTATGCCAGCGGTCTGGACGTTGGTCTGCCGGCAGGGCAGATGGGCAATTCCGAGGTTGGACATCTGAATATGGGCGCAGGGCGTGTCGTTTATCAGGAGCTGACACGCATTACAAAGGCGATTGAGGACGGCGATTTCTTTGAAAATCCCGAGCTTCTGGCGGCAGTGGAGCATTGTAAAAAGAATAACTCCGCGCTGCATCTGTATGGTCTGCTTTCCGACGGCGGCGTGCATAGCCACAATACCCACCTGTATGCTTTATTGCAGCTGGCAAAAAGAAATGGTCTGGAAAAGGTTTATGTTCATGCTTTTCTGGACGGCAGAGATACACCCCCGACCTCCGGTGCGGAATATGCCGCACAGCTGGAGGAAAAAATGCGTGAAATCGGCGTAGGCAAAATTGCGACTGTCATGGGCAGATATTATGCCATGGACAGAGATAAACGCTGGGAGCGTGTGCAGGAAGCGTATAATGCCATGGTGCTTGGCAGAGGAACCACTGCGACCGATGCGGTGCAGGCAATCAGGGATTCCTATGAAGCAGGCAAGACGGACGAATTTGTTTTGCCAACGGTTATCGTAAAAGAGGACGGCATGGCAACTGCGAAAATCAGCGACCATGATGCAGTCATTTTCTATAACTTCCGCCCCGACCGCGCAAGAGAAATTACACGTTCTCTCTGCGACCCCGATTTTGACGGCTTTGCGAGAGAAAGCGTACCGCAGGATCTGAAATATATCTGCTTTACGGAATATGATGTGACGATTCCCAATAAGGAGGTTGCATTCAAGCCGCAGAAGCTGAAAAATACATTAGGGGAATATATTTCCTCTCTGGGACTGAAGCAGCTCAGAACGGCGGAAACCGAGAAATACGCACATGTTACATTCTTCTTCAACGGCGGCGTGGAAGAACCTAATCCCAATGAGGATCGTTGGCTTGTGCCTTCCCCGAAGGTTGCAACCTATGATTTGCAGCCGGAAATGAGTGCCGTTGCGGTGACGGATGGTCTGGTAAAGGCAATTCGTTCTAGGGAATATGATTTGATTATTGTAAACTATGCAAACCCCGATATGGTGGGGCATACGGGCGTGCTTTCTGCCGCAATCAAGGCAGTGGAAACGGTGGATACCTGTGTGGGCAGAGTGGTGGATGCGCTGCTCGAGGTGAATGGGCAGATGTTTATCTGCGCTGACCACGGCAACAGCGACCAGCTGATTGATTATGAAACAGGCGAACCCTTTACGGCACATACCACAAACCCCGTTCCCTTCATTCTGGTGAATTATACGGACGGCGTAGGGCTGCGCGGGGGCGGCAAGCTTGCGGATATCGCACCGACGCTTCTGGAAATGATGGGGCTGCCGAAGCCTGCGGAAATGACGGGCACAAGCCTTCTGGTAAGCAAATAAAATTCTGGTAAGTAAATTTTGGACAACAGCATTTGTCAAAAATCAAGGAGGATAAATGAAATGAAAGGTTATTACGAAATCACAGATGTGTACGCAAGAGAGATTCTGGACTCCAGAGGCAACCCCACCGTTGAGGTAGAGGTTATTCTGGATGATTGTATTCTGGGCCGTGCGGCTGTTCCCAGCGGCGCATCCACAGGTGCATTCGAAGCAGTGGAGCTGCGTGACGGCGGCGACAGATACAATGGCGTTGGCGTGCAGGATGCCGTAGATAACGTAAACGATATCATTGCAGATGCCATCATCGGCATGAACGCTCTGGATCAGGTTGCGATTGATAAGGCGATGATTGCACTGGACGGCACACCCAATAAGGGCAAGCTGGGCGCAAACGCAATTCTGGGCGTTTCCATGGCAGTTGCAAAGGCAGCGGCAGAAGCACTGGATCTGCCTCTGTATCAGTATCTGGGCGGCTTCAATGCAAAGACAATGCCCGTTCCCATGATGAACATCATGAACGGCGGTAAGCACGCAGACAACACTGTAGACGTACAGGAATTCATGATTATGCCCGTTGGCGCATCCTCCTTCAAGGAAGCACTGAGAATGTGTGCGGAAATTTATCATAAACTGAAAAAGGTTCTGAAGGATAAGGGCCTTTCCACAGCAGTTGGTGACGAAGGCGGTTTCGCACCCGACCTGCCGACAGCAGATGCAGTTATTGACCTGATTCAGGAAGCAGTTGTAGCCGCAGGCTATAAATGGGGCGAAGATATCAAGATTGCACTGGATGCTGCCGCAACAGAGCTGTATGATGAAAAGGACGGCAAATATCACTTCCCCGGCGAAAGCAAGATGCTTGGCAAGGAAATCGTAAGAACTTCCGAAGAAATGGTAGATTTCTGGAAGGCTCTAGTTGCAAAGTATCCTCTGGTTTCTCTGGAAGATGGTCTGGCAGAGGAAGACTGGGCAGGCTGGCAGCTGCTGACAAAAGAACTGGGCGGTCAGATTCAGCTGGTTGGTGATGACCTGTTCGTAACAAATACAGAAAGACTGCAGAAGGGTATTGACCTCAAAGCAGGCAACTCCATTCTGATTAAGGTAAACCAGATTGGTACCCTGACAGAAACCTTCAACGCAATCAATCTGGCAAACAGAAACAAGATGACAGCAGTTGTTTCCCACAGAAGCGGCGAAACAGAGGACGCAACGATTGCAGATATCGTTGTTGCTGTAAACGCAGGGCAGATTAAGACAGGCGCACCTGCAAGAACAGACCGTGTGGCAAAATATAACCAGCTGCTGAGAATCGAAGAAGAACTGGATGATGCAGCGGAATATCTGGGCGTAGACGCTTTCTTCAACCTCAAGTAATAAAATTTTGACTTACAATAAAAAAAGCGTGGTTCGAAAGAACCACGCTTTTTTGTATATATGCTTTTTACAGGATAGACATAAACCATTCTACGGTTTTGGGGTCATAATGGGAGAAGAACAGGCTCTCGCCGTTATCCAGTGCTTCAATGGCAGCCATATCCTCAGCGGACAGTGTGAAATCGAAAATATCGAAATTCTGTTCCATGCGCTCCTTATGCACGGACTTGGGGATGATGACAACATCGCTCTGCAGCAGGAAACGCAGGGCAGTCTGTGCGGCGGTTTTGCCGTATTTCTGACCGATTTGTGTCAGAACGGGATTGGTGAACATATCCTTGCGTCCTTCTGCAAAGGGTCCCCAGGATTCAATCTGGCAGTTGTATTTTTTCAGATATTCCTTTGCAACCTTCTGCTGCTGGAATACATGGGTTTCAATCTGGTTTACCGCAGGCTTTACATTTGCAAAATGCTCAATATCGAGATAACGATCGGGGCCGAAATTGGATACGCCGATGGTACGGATTTTTCCTGCGTGATACAGCTCCTCCATGGCGCGATAGGTGCCGTAGTAATCCCCGAAGGGCTGATGAATCAGCACCAGATCCAGATAATCGGTACGCAGCTTGCGCATGGATTCCTCAATGGATGCCTTGGCTTTTTCATAGCCTGCATTGGTAATCCAGACCTTTGTGGTCAGGAAAAATTCCTCTCTGGGCAAACCGGATTCTGCCAGCGCTTCGCCAACGCCTTCTTCGTTATAATACGCCTGTGCGGTATCAATGCTGCGGTAGCCGACTGCGATTGCATCCAGAACACAGCGTTTGGTGTCCTCGGGTGGTGTCTGATACACGCCATAGCCCAGCTTGGGCATTTTGATGCCGTTGTTTAAGGTTACATATTCCATAGCTTCTTACCTCCTGTTTTTTGAAATGCAGATTTTCTTTTCGCTTATACTTTACAACAGAATCCTTTGGAAGTACACTATTGATATTGAAAACTGCTTTTCAGAAAATGAAACGTAAAACGGAGGTGCATGATGTTAGACTTAGATGAATTGAAGCAATTTGTAGCCTTTGCGGACAGCGGCACGCTTTCCAGGGTGGCGGAGGAGTTTCATATTTCGACACCTTCCATCACCCGTTCCATGAAGCATGTAGAGGAAGGCTTCGGGGTGTCTCTGTTCCATCGGGGTAAAAATAAAATTGAACTGAATGAAACAGGGACGCTTGCCGTCATGCACGCCAGAAGGCTGTTGCAGGAGGCAGAGCAGGCGGTGCAGCAGGTGCAGGCGTTTGACGCAAAGCGGAAAACGATAGTGGTAAAATCCTGTGCGCCTGCGCCCTTGTGGGAGCTTTTGCGCAAGCTGAGTGATGCCTGCCCGGATATGACGATTTCCTCTAAAATCTGCCAGAATGAAGAGGTTTTGCAGGCATGGGAAGAGGGGACTTGCGATATTGCGATTCTGCCGTTCCCGATTGAAACCGAAAAAGGAGAAATACGAGAATTTATGCAGGAGCATCTGTTTGCCTGTGTACCGAAGGGGCATGCCCTTGCAAAGCACAAGACATTGCACTGCGCCGAGATGAACGGCTTTAACTTTCTGCTGCGCTCACAGCTTGGCTTCTGGGATGCGCTTTGCAGAGAAAAAATGCCTGCGTCAAAATTTCTGGTGCAGACGGATGAAAGCGTATTCCATGAATTGGTAAACGCATCCTCTCTGCCCTGCTTTACAACGGATTATATCCAGAATCGGGATGAGGCGTATCATGACCGGATCAATATCCCGATTCTGGATGCAGAGGTGAATGTAACGTTCTACATTCTGATGCTTAAGTCGAAATCAGGATTTCGACTTGTTTAAACAGAAGAACAAACAGACGAGTTCCATCGGCTGAAAAGCCTTGAAACTCGCTGTTTTCCTCGTCGGAAATAAATTCCGACTGCGGATTTTACTCGGGAAACTCTTGGTTTCCCGAACCTTTCCGCGGCATTAAAATAAATTTGTCTACAATTTAAAACCCTGATGGCATGCCATTGGGGTTTTGCTTTTGGGGATTTTGCTGCATTATATAGAAGAAACAGGGGCGAAAGAGGGGGTGGAATCGGTGAAAATGCGGAAAAATCAAGGGTTTGAAAAGAAAATGAAAAAAAGTGAAAAAAGGTGTTGACATTTTTCGTCAGGCGTGTATAATATATAAATGTTCCCGCGAAAACGGCGGACACACTGAGAAAATCGAATCACAGAAATCGCAGAAAGCTGAAAAGTTTTTAAATAAAAACATTGACAAGCGGATGCGAACCTGATATAATAATTTCTGCTGATGCGAAATATCAGTAAAAAGCACGAAAATAAAAAATAAAAAATAAAAAAAGTGCTTGACAAACGAAAGAAGATTTGATAAAATAATCTTCGCTGCTGAAAAGCAGATTGATCCTTGAAAACTGAACAATGGATATGAATAAACACAACCCATAGTCAATTCTGTCAGAGTAGTTCTGAGCTGATTATGAAGCGCGAACATGTGACCGAAGGTTGCGTGAGGCGCTGAATAGCGAAGAACGGAGCGGTTTTCGCGAAGCGAAAAGACAACGTGAACTGACGAGATAATGAACTTGATTTTTGCCGGTTTAGAAAAACCGGAGTTAGCCAGAAAATCTGGCTAGGAACAAAACTTTAACATAAGAGTTTGATCCTGGCTCAGGATGAACGCTGGCGGCGTGCTTAACACATGCAAGTCGAACGAAGATACTTAGAATGAGAGCTTCGGCAGGATTTCTATTTATCTTAGTGGCGGACGGGTGAGTAACGT
>JBNMGO010000024.1:0-9436 GCA_050872285.1 Anaerotignum sp. | reverse complement strand
TATCAATGTCATGATTTCGCAGACCATTCTGGCACTGCAAAGACAGCAGGCACGAAAAAAAGCGCAGGAAATTATTCTGGAAACGGAAAAGGAAAAGATGCGGAGTAACCTTCTGCGCGCGGTTTCGCATGATTTGCGTACACCCTTAACGGGAATCATCGGCTCTGCGACCACCCTTCTGGAAAACGGCACGCAGATTGATTCTGCGGATTCCAGAAAAATGCTGACGGATATCCAGCATGACGCAGAATGGTTGATTCACATGGTGGAAAACCTGCTTTCTGTAACCAAAATCACAGGCGGTACAACCAATCTGAAAAAGCAGGATGAAATTATAGAAGAGGTTGTGGGCGAGGCTGTCGGGCGGATTCGCAAGCGTTTCCCTGATTCTGTTGTGGATGTTTCCGTGCCGGAGGAAATGCTCATTGTTCCCATGGATGCTACCCTGATTGAACAGGTGCTCATCAATCTGATGGAAAATGCCATACGTCATTCGGGCAGTACCGCGCCGATTGGCGTAAAGGTATCCAAGAAAAAAAGCGGTGCGGTCTTTACCATATCCGACAGCGGCAAGGGCATCGACCCCTCCCGTATCCCTGATATTTTTGACGGAAAAACCCAGCATGGCTCAAGCGATTCTTCCAGAGGGATTGGCATTGGTCTTTCCATCTGCAAATCGATTATTCTTGCCCATGACGGTAAAATTTTTGCAAAAAATAATTTGAGCGGCGGCGCAAGCTTCACCTTTGTTCTGCCGATGAAAGGAGAATCCGATTATGCCGAATAAAATCAAAATCATGATTATTGAAGATGAGGATGCCATCAGCAACTTCATCGCAACCACGCTGAAAGCAAATGCCTATGCCCCTCTGCTTGCAAAAACAGCAGGACAGGCGCTTTCCATGATTCCCTCCCACTGTCCCGATCTGATTCTGCTGGACTTGGGTTTGCCGGATATGGATGGGATTGAAATTCTCAAGAAAATCAGAGAATGGTCTGCCGTTCCTGTTATCGTTGTTTCCGCCCGTGGGGAAGAAGCCGATAAGGTAGAAGCACTGGATTTAGGCGCGGATGATTATATTTCCAAGCCCTTTGGCACTTCTGAGCTGCTGGCGCGTATCCGTACCGCCCTGCGGCACAGCGCAAAAAACAGCAACGGCGCAGTTAATAATGATGTCTTTATCACCAAGGGGCTGACGATTGATTTCGATAAGCGGAAAATCACTGTAGACGGCAAGGATGTTCATCTGACACAGATTGAATTTAAAATTGTTTCCCTTCTGGCAAAAAGTGCCGGACGCGTGCTTACATATGATTACATCATCACGGAGCTTTGGGGACCCTATGCCGTAAAGGATAACCAGATTCTGCGCGTGAATATGGCAAATATCCGCAGAAAGCTGGAGAAAAACCCCGCCTCCCCTGAATATATCTTTACCGAGGTCGGCATCGGCTACCGCATGGTGGATACGCCCTGATTTTTATAAAAAAATCAAACATAAGAAAAGCCTTGGATCATCTTTCAGAACCAAGGCTTTTTTCATGCTTTTTTAATTATCTGTGGTCTACTTCGTACATGTGTGCAATCAGGTCAACAACCTTGTTGGAGTAACCCCATTCGTTATCGTACCAAGCAATCAGTTTTACGAAGTTATCATCCAGAATGATGCCTGCTTTTGCGTCGAAGATACAGGTGTTGGATTCACCCAGCATATCGGAGGAAACAACCTCGTCCTCTGTGTATCTTACGATACCCTTCATGTAGGTTTCGGATGCTTCTTTTACCTTTTCGCAAATCTGTTCATATGTAGCAGGTGTTTTCAGTCTTGCTGTCAGGTCAACAACAGATACATCGTTTGTAGGCACACGGAAGGACATACCTGTCATTTTGCCCTTCAGTTCGGGAATAACGCGACCTACTGCCTTTGCAGCGCCTGTTGTGGAAGGGATGATGTTGTTGAATACGGAACGGCCTGTTCTCCAGTCACGTCCTGCACGCGCGTCAACTGCTTTCTGTTTTGCTGTTGCGGAGTGGATGGTGCTCATCAGACCCTGTTCGATACCAAATGCATCGTTTACGATTTTAACCAGAGGTGCCAGGCAGTTTGTTGTGCAGGATGCGTTGGAAACGATATCCATGTCCTTTCTGTATGTCTGGTGGTTTACGCCGACAACAAAGGTAGGTGTAACCTCATCCTTAGCGGGTGCTGTCAGGATAACCTTCTTTGCGCCGCCAATTTTGTGCAGAGAAGCCTTTTCCATTGTATTGAACGCACCTGTTGATTCGATGATGTATTCTGCGCCACAGTTTGCCCACTCAATCAGAGAAGCATCGCTTTCACTGAAAACGTGGATTTTCTGACCGTTTACAATCAGGCAGTCCTCGCCGATTTCGATATCGCCTTCAAAGCGACCGAAGATAGAGTCATATTTCAACTGATATGCCATATAATCCAGTTCTGCATTTCTCAGGTTGATACCGCAAAGCTCAAATTCATCCTGACGCTGCATCAGAACTCTGAATACAACTCTGCCGATACGACCAAAACCATTGATGCCAACTTTAATTGCCATTAGATTCTTCCCCTCTCATATATAAAAATAGGAATGACCAGTAACTTTTACCAGTTCATTTTACCACATCAGAGTGAAAAAAAACTCAGAATTTTGTATTTTTTTATTTTTCAGAAGTCTACACAGGAAATACAGAAAGGAATGGGATACGATTTAGACAATGTAGCTATTTTCGTGGGACGTTTTATGTCCCTTTCGTGATTGTGGACAAAAAAGTGGGACATTTTTTGTCCTGTTTTCCGCTTGACTTTTTTTCATAAGGAATACAAAAAACAGCCTCAGGCTTCTGCACCCAAGGCTGTCTGCTTTTCTTTGATTGATTTTTACTGATTATCTACCTTTTCCATGTGCTGAATCAAATCCAGAACCTTATTGGAATAGCCCCATTCGTTATCATACCAGCAAACCAGCTTTACGAAATGGTCATTCAGAGCAATGCCTGCCTTCGCATCGAAGATAGAGGTATGGGGGTCTGTCAGGAAGTCTGTGGAAACCACGTCATCCTCGGTATAGTCCATAATGCCCTTCATTTCGTTTGCACATGCCTTCTTTACCGCATCCTTGATTTCTTCGTAGGTTGCGGATTTTTCCAGACGGCAGGTCAGGTCTACAACAGAAACGTCAACCGTAGGTACACGGAAGGACATACCGGTCAGCTTACCTGCCAGTGCAGGGATAACCTTGCCTACTGCCTTTGCTGCGCCTGTGCTGGAAGGGATGATATTCGTAGCCGCTGCACGTCCGCCTCTCCAGTCCTTTCTGGAAGGGCCGTCAACGGTTTTCTGTGTTGCCGTGATGGAGTGTACAGTTGTCATCAGACCTTCTACAATGCCGAAGTTATCATTGATGACCTTCGCCAGAGGTGCCAGACAGTTTGTCGTACAGGATGCGTTGGAAACGATATTCATATCCTTTGTATAGGTTTCGTGGTTTACGCCCATAACGAACATGGGTGCATCTGCGGAGGGCGCGGAAATGATAACCTTCTTTGCGCCGCCTTCAAAATGCTGTGCTGCCTTTTCCATTGTGGTAAACAGACCGGTAGATTCCAGAACGTAATCAACGCCTGCATCCTTCCAGGGAATTTCCTTGGGATCCATTACGTTGAAAACGGTTACTTCATGTCCGTTTACAACCAGCTTGCCGTTCTTATCCTCCAGCTTGCCGTTGAAGCGGCCATGTGCAGAGTCATATTTCAGCATATAAATCATGTAATCAACATCAATAAAGGGGTCATTTACCGCAACGATATCTTCTACATCGCCGCGTTCCAGAGCCGCACGGAAAAACAGACGACCGATTCTGCCAAAACCATTGATACCAACCTTAGCCATAAAAAATTCCTCCTAACAAATATGATTTTCTTGCGTGGGACATTTTTTGCATCACGCCATTTCAAATGTCCTATTAACTATAGTATAACACAAAAAATATTTTGCACAACAAAAAAATAGAAAAAATTGCCTATTTCCCGAAAAAATACATAATATTTCCTGATAAAAAACATAAATAAAATTTTTGGCGAAAGAAATCCATGCAAGCGCTGTGTTTCTCCCGCCAAGTCTGTGTTTTTTCGGAATGACTGCTAACAGTTTCTCCTGTTTTTTAATTCTTATGCAAAAATCAATATTCATCGTTGCGAATCAGATCAATGATGCTCAGAGTCAGCATAGCTGCGGAAACAGCCAGAGAAACTGCGCTTACAACCAAACGAGAAATTTTCATGTTCTCCCCTCCTTTGGAAAATAGTTGCATTTTATCTGAAATCATTTTATCATGTTAGCCAGATATTGTAAAATAAATTCTTGCGATTGGACGTGATTTTATGTTTTTTATTGGCGGTATTTTTCAGGGGAAAAAGGAATTTGAACACTTTCGGCAGACGATGGTCTGCAAAAAATGCGGACGCCTGTGCAGCATTTCCGTCTTTATGACCTATACCTGCTTCAGCTTCTTTTTCATCCCTTTGTTTAAGTGGGGCAAAGAGTATTATGCCGTTTCCAACTGCTGTCATACCATCTATGCCATGGATGCAGAACTGGGGAAGGCAATCGAGCATGACGAAAGCGTTACCCTTCACGAAGAGGATTTAACCATCATCGGCATGGGACAGGCAGAAGAGCTGCATTGCCCCGACTGCGGCTATCTGCTTTCGCAGGAATATGCCTATTGCCCGAAATGCGGCAGAAAAATCCATTAAACAGCAGAAAAACAGTGGTTTTGCCGCAGAAAAATTCCTTCTGTAAACCACTGTTTTTTTATTTCTAATCTTTTTCCTGCAAATGCTTTCTGAGTTCGGAAAGCACCCGCTTTTCAATACGCGACACCTGTACCTGCGAAATGCCGATGCACCTTGCCACATCTGCCTGCGTGCGGTCCTGAAAATACCGCAGGGTGATGATCTGCCGCTGCTTCGCATCCAGATGCTCCAATGCTTCCATTAAGGAAAGCCGCTCCATCATTTTCTCGTTCTCTGAAGTATCTGCCAGCTTATCAATCAGCTGTAGTGTGCCTTCATTCCCGTCCACGGAAGCGTACAGGCTTTCCACATCCTTCGCGGATTCCAACGCCAGAACTAGTTCTTCTTTTTCCACCTCCAAACGCTCTGCAAGCTCCTGTAGGGATAATTCCCTGTTTTCCTCCTGCATTGCCGCTTCCTGTGTGCGTTTCGCGCGCCACGCAAGCTCCTTTAAGCTGCGGCTCACCTTCACTGTCCCGTCATCCCGAAGAAATCGTTTAATCTCCCCCAGAATCATGGGTACGGCATAGGTGGAAAATTTCACATCATAGCTGAAATCGAATCTTTCGATACATTTCAAAAGTCCGATTGCCCCAATCTGATAGAGATCTTCGGGTTCACCGCGTCCGCGAAACCGCCCCACCACGCTCCAGATTAAGCCTGCATTTTCCTGCAGCAGCCTGTCCTTTGCGGCAGCATCCCCTGCCTGTGCCAGACGAATCCATTCATAGGTCTGCTCCATGGAATCACTCCTTTGCCAGTGTTTTTTCCATGAAGATGCGTGTGCCTGCGCCGATGCGGCTTTCGATACGCACCCCTTCCATGAAGGTTTCCATAATCGTAAAGCCCATGCCGGAACGCTCCATCTCTGGCTTCGAGGTATAGAGCGGCTCTCTCGCCTTTTCGATGTTCTCAATGCCCTTGCCTTTGTCCGCAACCTCTATGTAGATTTTTCTGCCGATATAGCCGCAGAACAGCTCGACTAAGCCTTCCTTTTCCTCGTAGCCGTGGATAATCGCGTTTGTCACTGCTTCGGAAACGGCAGTTTTCACATCCGTCATTTCTGAAATGGTCGGGTCAAGCTGCGTCAGAAAGCCTGCGGCGAACAGACGGGCAAAGCCCTCATTTTCTGATTTTGCGGTGAAAAATACACGCGCTTCGTTTTCATACTGCATCCGAATCCCTCCCCTCTGCATAGGCAATCGCCGCATCCAGGGATACAAAGGACGGCAACAAACGCGATAACCCTGAAAGCTGAATCATTTCTTCGATTTTTTCATTCGGGCAGGCAATGGCAATCCGCCCTCCTAAGGACTGTACCTGTTTGTATCTGCCAATCATCACGCCGATGCCTGCGCTGTCCATGAATGTGACCTCCTGAAAGCCGAAGATAATGTTTTTTCCGCCCATCTGCTCCAGGGCACTTTCCGTTTTGCTGCGTAATTCCTTAGAAGAATGATGGTCAATTTCTCCTGCAATCAATATGATGAGTGTTTTATTTTTTCGCTTAAATCTCAAATCCATAAAAATTCCTCCTTTCCAAAAGCATACATGATTTCATGCTTGTTTTTTCCTCTTTCGACCGCAACTTTCGTCCCATCCTGCAAAAATAGGACAGGAAAACTTCTGTTCAGACACGCACAGACAACAGCCCTCTGCCATAGAATAAAGTATCCCCTTTCCATCGGAGGTGCGCCTGTGTTTTTCTTGCCCATACTGCCCATATTTTTTGTCCCACTCCTCAGCGGATTTTCTTCCGGCGGCTCCTTCCCGAAGCCTCTTTCCAAGGAGGAGGAACAACAGCTTCTGCTTCGCCTTCGGGACGGAACAGATGCAGAAAAGGAATCCGCCAAGCAAACGCTGATTCTGCATAATTTACGTCTGGTCGCCCATATTGCGAAGAAATACAACAATACCCAACGAGAGCCGGAGGAGCTGATTTCCATCGGTATCGTTGGGCTGATTAAGGCAATTCTTTCCTATGACAGCGAAAAAAGTATTCGCCTTGCAACCTATGCCTCTCGCTGCATTGAAAATGAAATTCTTATGTCGCTGCGGTTCTCTAAGAAATTCCAAAACGATATCTCGCTTTATGAACCGATTGGCACCGATAGAGACGGCAACGAAATCGTTATGTTGGATGTCATCAACAGCGAAACGCCCGATTTTGCGGAACAGCTGCATCTTGCACTGGAATCGGAAAAAATGCTGCACGCGGTACGGGAACGCCTCAGTAAACGAGAGCAGATGGTTGTCATTTTCCGCTACGGTCTGTGGGGACAGGAGGAGCTGACCCAGCAGGAAATCGCCGGACGGCTGGGAATCTCTCGCTCTTATGTCCCCCGTATTGAAAAGAAGGCGCTCAAAAAGCTGCGTGCCGCCTTTCAGTAAAAAACAGGGCTTTGCCCTGCTACATATCAACCCTTTCCTATCCCATTTTTTGCAATAAAAAAGCAGCTCCCATTCAGAAACTGCTTCCTTTCCTACAGAAATCATTTTTCAAATGTAAATTTTTTCTTCGTAATATTCATTTATTCCTTTTGTTTTCACAAAATCATTCGATTACCCGAAAACAGCCGGAACAATTTTCTGCTGTGTTACATCCACAATGCCATAGGTATTCAGCCTGAGCTTTGGAATGACCGGAAGGCTGACAAAGGCAAGTGTCATAAAGATACCGATATCCTCTGCCAAGCCATGTGCTTTGAGAGCATCCTCCAATGCCTGCATTTTCTCCGCGACGCTTTCTGCACTTTCGGTACTCATCAGCCCGGCAACCGGAAGCGCAACCTCTGCCACGACCTGTCCGTTTGCCACAAATGCAAGACCGCCTTTATTTTTACGCACGGTGTTTCCTGCCAGTACCATATCTGCATCGTTGTCACCTGCAACAATCAGGTTGTGGGAATCATGTGCAATACTGGATGCAACTGCTCCGCATTTCAGACTGAAATTTCCAAGAAAACCGATACCTACATGTCCGGAATGATGATGCCGTTCAAAAACAGCCAGCTTTACAATCTGCTGTTCCGTATCCACGCCGGGTGCTTTGCCCGGATGCTGTTGGAACGGTATGATTTTTTCCTCTGTCAGCAGCTCATCCTGATGCAGGCAGATTACACGTTCATAATTGCCACTCTCGTGAAGTTCTAAGTCCTGAAGTGTGATTTCGTCCATATCAAACGATTCCATGACCCGTGCAAAGCGCGTATTATCAATCGAAAGTGATACAGGCTTGAGCGCCTTTCCGTGTTCTGCTGCAAGCACACCGTTCTTGTAAACCTGTTCCACCGTAAAATGCTCTAAATCCGAAACCACAATCAGGTCTGCCAGATACCCCGGTGCCACAGTACCATGCTGTTTTAATCCAAAATACTGTGCAGGAATCAGCGTTGCCATTTTTACTGCTATTGCCGGGTCTGCGCCGGATTGGATGGCTTTGCGGATGATGTAATCAATATGTCCGCTGCGGAGCAGATCGTCGGGGTGCTTATCATCCGTCACCAGCATACAGCGGCTGCAATAGGGCTCCTGAAACAACGGCATCAGCGCATCCATATTTTTTGCGGCGGTACCCTCGCGAATCATGATGTATTGTCCGCGCCGAAGCTTTTCCATTGCTTCTTCTATGTTGGAACACTCATGGTCAGACTGCACGCCTGCCACAATATAAGCGTTGAGGTCTTTACCATGCAGAAGCGGTGCGTGTCCATCCACAAGCTTTCCTGCTTCGGTACAGTCACAGATTTTCTGCAAAACCTTTGGGTCACAGCGCACAGTCCCATACGCGTTCATCAGCTCGGCAAGCCCAAGCACACGAGGGTGACAGTAGTAAGGTCTCAGCTGTTCTGCATCCAGCACAGCACCCGATTCATCCAGATCTGTCGCCGGCACACAGGAAGGCAGCATAAAATAAACCGAAAGCGTCAGGTCTTTTGTTGTTTCCAGCATGAACTCCAAGCCGTCAAGCCCTGCAACATTCGATATTTCATGTGGATCTGTGATTATCGCGGTGGTGCCATGCGGCAGTACTGCCTGTTCAAATGCGGGCCCGCAAAGCATGGAACTTTCAATATGGATATGCCCGTCAATCAGACCCGGGCAGACATAACTGCCGTGCAGATCAACCTCTTTTCTGCCCCGATATTCACCCACACCTACGATGTAGTTTCCGCTGATGGCAATGTCAGCAGTTTCGATTTCATTGGTAAACACATTGATGACTCTGGCATTTTTCAAAACAAGATCGGCACAAGCATCCCCTCTGCCTGCAGCAATTCGGTGCTTCAGCGCATCTGGCTGCATAGAAACATCTCCCCTCTCACTTCCGTTTTTTTACTGATAGTTTAACAAAATATCAGCCACTTATCAACGCCAGTCTCTTTCTCCGCGGTCAGGGCAGTTCGGCGCAGGGGAATGTTCTTTGTTTTTGCGCTCATGTTCATGCCTTGTTACCGCAAAAGCTTACATTCTCCAAAGGCTGATTGCCGCAGCTCCACCCGAAAGGCGGTTCATTTCTTCTGCCCATGCTTTCAGTGTATCTGCATCGGCATACCAGACGGTATGCGTTTTGTTTTTCTCCGTATAGCTGAAATACAGTGCGCCGCTGTCGGTATCCTGTAC
>JBNMGO010000163.1:0-4005 GCA_050872285.1 Anaerotignum sp. | reverse complement strand
GAATCCTCGCCGCACCACATATACCAGATGTAGTCCATGCACTCTCTCTTTGCTTCGGTATGTGCCTTATTGAAATAGCCTTCGCGCATCGTCCGCTCTACCGCATCCAGATATTCCATGCCGATGTATTTCTTGCCGCGGAAGGTTACTTCCTTGAGTGTGCCGTCTGCGTTCATGGGAATGCCGCCATGGAACAGCAGATTGGAGTTGAAAATGGTATACATGCTCCCTTTATGATACAGCACGCGAACATGCTGCTGCAGCTTTTCACTGTTCACAAAGGAGGATTTTACCTTATCCATAACCTCCTGCTCTTCTTCCGTCAGCTTATAAGGATCCTTCGGGTCAATGGTCGGGAAATTCATATCATTCATGGGATATTCCACGCCATCCACCAGTACCGTTCCTTTTTCAAAATCAATCTTATCCAGAAGCAGTCTGTTTTCCATGCGGAATTCGGGGCGGCGCTTGATAATCTGCCCTTCCATCTTCCACTGCATGATGGAAATTGCCTTGTGCATTTTGGCAATCATGTTGAAGTCCTTATCGCTCAGCACCTCGTCTCCCTTGGGCTTGAACTGCTCGCAGGGGTCGCCTGCGTATTTATCCATCGCAAAGGTTGCCAGAGGCAGAAGGTTGATGCCGTAATCCTCTTCAATGGTATCGAGGTTGGCATATCTTGTCTGAATACGCAGGACATTGCAAATCAGCGCCTGACAGCCTGCCGCCGCGCCCATCCATGCGATATCGTGGTTGCCCCACTGAATATCTACGGAATGGTAATCCGCCAGAATATCCATGATTCTTGCCGCATGGGGGCCTCTGTCGTAAATATCCCCGATGACATGCAGCTGGTCAATCGCAAGCCGCTGAATCAGGTTGCACATCGCAACGATAAAGCGGTCAGCCTGCCCAAGGTCGATAATCGTATGTATAATCTCGGTATAGTACATATCCTTATCCACGCTCGCGCTGTTTTCATGCAGCAGCTCCTCAATGATATAGGCAAATTCCTTCGGCAGTGCCTTTCTCACCTTGGAACGGGTATATTTCGAGGAAACCACCTTGCAGATTTTCACCAGTCTGTGCAGGGTAATTTTATACCACTCTGCCATTTCTTCCTCTGTTTCAGTCATTTTTTCCAGCTTCTGCTCGGGGTAATAAATCAGCGTTGCCAGTGATTTTTTCTCACTGCTGCGCAGGCTTTCGCCAAAAATCGCGCTAATCTGATTCTTGATAACGCCGGATGCGTTTCTGAGTACATGGCTGAAGGAATCCGCCTCACCATGGATATCGGAAACAAAATGCTCCGTCCCTTTGGGCAGGTTCAGAATCGCCTTCAGGTTGATAATCTCCGTTGCTGCGCTGTTGATATTTTTATACTGATTGGACAGCAGTTTCAGATATTTCATTTCTTCTGCGGGAAAGCTCCCACTTCCACTATACATAACTTGCACCTCTATTCTTCGTTTCTCTGTGCTGCTCTTTGAGTATATCAAAAAAGACAATATTTTCCTAGTTCTTTTTTCAACGAAAAGCAAGCAAAAAACGCCCGTATGTGCTGTCACACACAGGCGTTTAGGTGTGTCCCAATAAGAAAACATGAAGAAATGAAATAGCTGAAAGCCTACGGATACAAGGAAGTTTCCCGCAGGCATCCTTTGACTTAGGCTGTCAAGGGGAACTGACACAGTAGCCGTAGCTTTCAGCATTTCAGAATTCAAGGTTTCTTATCTGGGCGCACCTCTTACTCTTTATTTTCTTTATTCTCCTCGGGTTCTCCCTCTACCGTACCCGTAACCGCTTCCGCAGGTGCATCCGCCGCCGCAGGCTCAGCCGGCATGCCGTAGGTGATGCTTTCTCTGTTTAAAAACAGCAGTGCTTCCCCGACGGTTGCAAATGCAGCAGAGAAATAGCACAGGAACTGATACACCGCATCGGCAATGCTTTCATTCGGGAAAAAGCTGTAAATAATCTGAAATGCGGAATTCCAGAGCATCGCAATCACAGACAAGAGCAGCAGATACCCCAGCGTTCTCCACCATTTGTCCTTTACCAGACCTTTGCTGTAGCGCATAGGCTCCATGCCCTTTTTATCGCTCAGCCCGATGGCATACAGATAAAATACCCACGCCACGCTCAGGTAAATCCCGGGTACAATAATCAGACTGGCAAGAAAAACCAGTACACCATAGATAATCCCGGAAACCACAATCGTCGGCATCAGAGAAAAGGCTTCGCCTAACGCAGTTCCGAAGGAAATTTCCTGCTTTGTCATAAACTGCTTTACAATCTTTGCAATCGCAATCGTCCCGACAGGCTGCAAAAACAGGCTGATTAAAAATGTCAGTCCAGAGTGGAACAGCACCTGATACGCCGCCTGAAAAAAGTCCGCTTCATTGGACAGACTCACACCTGCACTTGCAATCTGCTGAAACACCGTATATGCGTTCAGCATCCGCCCATTGATGATGCTTTCCAGAATACTGAGGGGCAGAAAAACAATCAAAAGCACCTTCAATATGGATTTGATGTTTGCCGCAAATACATGGAATGCCGCAGAAAGCTGCTCAATCCAGTTCCATTCGCGGTAGAAAAAATCATTGTTCATTTATCGTTTCATCCTTTCCGATTCGATTCCCTTACCCGAAAAGTATACCACAATCTCCGACAAAAGCCAACGCAGACACCCTTGCCAATTCTTAAGAATTCCTTTAGAATAAGAAAAAATACGAAAAAAAGGCTGTGAAATTTATGGAATTAAAAAAGAAAACCGTTCTGGTGACAGGCTCCTCCCGCGGCATCGGCAGAGCGATTGCGCTTGCCTTCGGGCGCGCCGGCTATCGCGTTGTGCTGAACGCATCCAAAAGCGCGGCGCAGCTGGAGGAAACGAGATCCCTTCTGGAAAGTGAAAATATCCCCGTTCTTGCCGTTCTGGCAGATGTTTCCGATTACGAAAGCTGCAAACGGCTTTTTGCAGAAATCGAAAAAAACTTTGGTATGGTGGATGTTCTGGTGAATAATGCAGGCATTTCCCATATCGGGCTGTTTACGGATATGACACCTGCCGCATGGAAACGCGTGCTGGATGTCAACCTTGGCTCTGCCTTAAACTGCACCCATCTTGCCGTTCCTGCAATGGTATCCGAAAAGGATGGCGTCATTCTCAATATTTCCTCCATGTGGGGCGAGGTCGGCGCATCCTGCGAGGCTGTCTATTCCGCTTCCAAGGGCGGCATCAACGCCTTTACCAGAGCCATGGCGAAGGAGCTTGGGCCTTCCAATATTCGGGTCAACGCCATCTCCTGCGGCGTGATTGATACGGAAATGAATGCCTGCTTCAACGAGGAGGAACGACAGGCACTGGCGGATGAAATCCCCCTTATACGCTTCGGGCAGCCCGAGGAGGTGGCAGACTTGGCAGTCTTTCTCGCCAGCCGAAAAGCATCCTTCCTGACAGGTAAAATCATCACCCTTGACGGCGGCATGCTTTAAAAGAAAAACGAATACAGAAAAACGGCAGTGTAGCATCCATTTTCTACAACTGCCGTTTCTTTTTATACTCTTTTTTTATAATCTTTTTTCCAGACAAAGCAGATTTTCCCAGATCACCTGTTGAAAGAAAAACAGGGTTTTCCCTGCAATGCGATACCCTAAGGACTGATATAAATTCGCGGCAGGCGTATTGCCTTCGTATGTATCAATCCGCACAACCTTACAGCCCTTTTCTCTCGCCAGTTTTTCGGCATAGGCAATAAATTTTCTGCCTTTGCCCTGCCCTGCCGCATCAGGGTGAATACAAAGCATGTGAATGACGAATACCTCGTCCCCATCCGCCTGATATTCCCAGGGGATTTTGACATATTCCTCCAACTGCACATGGTTCAGATTGGCACAGCCAAACAGCCGCCCATCCTCCTCGCCTACATAAAGTGTACCTTCCTGCAGTGCCTTTTCTGCATGCGCCCTTGTGGGATATTTTCCTTTGATCCAGTTGCTGTAGCT
>JBNMGO010000003.1:0-14243 GCA_050872285.1 Anaerotignum sp. | reverse complement strand
CCATGGTTCTGAATCGTTACCGTAAAGGAAAACAGCGGTGTATCTGTCTCCCTGATATGCGTATCCAGCGTTTCAATGATTTTATCCATCGTTGCTGTTTCGTTCACATAACCGCCGTAGCCCTGCGTTGCCAGGTCAAAGGAATCCTCTAAGAAATAAGAGGTTTCAAACCCTAAATCGGGGTAGACGTTCTGTCGGTTATAAAACCACGCGTAGCCGGGATGGATGGAAAGCGTTTCGTAGCCCAGCTTTTGCAGCTGACGGGGCATGCCGTCAAAATCACTGTGGATAAAGCTGTAGGAAGGCAAAGAACTGCCGAGATACCGCGTTGCACAGCCGGTCAGCACATCATATTCCGTATTGGAGGTACCGCCGCCGAAATTCGGCACAACGATATGCCCACTGATGGTGTCTTCCTCTGCGCAGATTTCCTTCCAGTTTTTCATCGGGTCGCGGTAGCCTGTAAAATCCAGATGTTTATTTTCGCTCAGGTCGGAAAATGCCTCGCCCATAATCATAATGATGTGCGGACGCTTTTCCGTGGTGACAGAGGGTGTCCAATCGGTGTCCTCCAGTGTCCGCATGTCCGCCGCGTTGTACCCCTCGGGAGCCTGCACCTGCATAATGTTAAACTGATGCAGGAAGGAATAAATCATGCCGCGTGTGTTGTATTGGTTCACCTGAAAATAAGGGTTGTCCACAGTCGGATAGCCGTCATAAAGTGCCTGATTCGCATACCAGACATGGTTTGCCCCGAAGCCGCAGGCAACCACAAGCACAAGCCCCAGAATCCGCGGCAAAGGCGGCATCGCAATCGCCCTCGATTTCCAAAAGCTGAATACCAGAAGCGCCACGAATACAATCAGCATCACCCCGATTAGTACCAGCTGATATACGGGAAAGGTTTTCAGTATGGCGATAACCTCTTTTGCGAGGGTTAAATCTGTCGGCAGAAGCGGCTCCTGCCGCATGGAAACCTTCACACGGTCAACAACTGCAAAGAAAATCAGCACAATGCCCACCAGACTGCATGAGAAGCCGATTTTCCGCGTCAGGAAGAAAAACAGCAGCAATGCCAGCAGCACCGGCAGAATATTCAACAGCAGCATCGTGGGGGCGTGCAGAATGTTCTGACCGACGAGATAAATGCTTGTCGTGGTAATGAGATAAACAATGCCCGTGATGAAAACGGCGGCGCAGAGAAGTGTGAGCGCAATGCCAACGGGTGAAAAAAGAAATTTTTTTACATTATTAAGGAAAGAAGTCCTTTCGGGGTCCTTCATGCGGATACCTCCTTTTCATTTCTGTATCTTTTTTTATCCTTATAAATACGGATTATACGAGAAAATGCCGAAAATGTAAAGGAAAGCGGCGTATTGTGTTTTTTTGGCAGTACAAAAATCGTTGGAAAAAATTAAGAAAATTGTCTCTTTTCACCGGAAAGAAATGGTGTATAATAAAATAGGACAGCCCCGAGTATCGGAAAAAACAGGAAAATCCCTGAAAAACATCAGAGATTGGGCTTTCCTGTATTGTCAGAACATGGCAGATTTGCTATAATCATAGGGTTGTGAAGAATTTCATACAAAAAGGACTCTGAAAAAGAGGAGAATAAAAACCATGGGTGAAAAGAGAGAATACAGAAGACGGCGCAGACCTCCCGAGGATATGGAGCTGCAGCAGCGGCAGGTACGCCGAAGACAGACGCAGGAACCGCAGAGACAGCCGCGCAGGCACAGAGTCGTGCAGGAGGAACAGCCGTATATCGATCCGCATCGGGTGGCGCAGGGCAGAAGAATGTCCCGCAGAAAGGCAGAGCGGAGAAAACGGCGGCGCAGAAATATTCTGGTTGTGGTTTTGCTGCTGCTGATTCTGGTGGCGGCGTATGCCGGCGCGAAAATCTGGGTTGCGGTGCAGCAATGGGAAGGCAAGGCGGAAAAATCCGATTTTACAACATCGGATAATACCGATCCTGAGGAGGATGAAATCATCAATGTTGCCATTTTCGGCACGGATGAGGATGGTGTCCGCGCGGATGTGAATATGGTCGCAAGCTTTAATACGGGCACGAAGGAGCTGCATTTCATCTCCGTTCCCAGAGATTCCAAGGTCACCATGACAAAGGAAATGACCGATTATCTGGAAAGCAAAAATGCCTATGTTCCCGAACAGAACGGCGTTTACGGACAGTGTAAGCTGACAGAGCTGCATGCCTACGCAGGCGAAAATAACCGCTGTGCGTTTTCCACTGCCATGCTGGAGGAAATCCTCGGCATGAAGATGGATTATTATGTGAAGGTTGATTTGTCCGCCTTCCGCCAGATTGTAGATGCAGTCGGCGGCGTGGATTTTAATGTAGAAGAAAGATTGTATTATGTGGATCCTTATCAGGATCTGTATATTGACCTGTACCCCGGGATGCAGCATCTGGACGGGGAAAAGGCAGAGCAGCTGGTTCGTTTCAGAGAAGGCTATGTGCAGAAGGACTTAAAGCGTATCGAGGTACAGCAGCAGTTCATTCAGGCATTGATTGAAAAGGTTTGCAGCTCGGATACCCTGATGCGGAACCTGAATGATCTGGTAAAGGTTGCATTGGACTGCACCGAAAGCAACATTTCCGTATCCGAAGCATTGAAGTATGTGAAGTATGTGAAGGATTTAGACCCTGCGAAGATTACCAGTGATACCGTTCCTTATCTGGGTGACCCCGGAAGATATGTGGAGTTGGACGAGGACGGCATTAAGGATCTGGTGAATGAACGTATTTACGGCATTGCGCCCAAAAACGGCACGGAAAATCAGCAGGAAGAAAATCAGTTTAATGAAAGCAATCAGCTGAACGAGGAAGTATAAAAGACAGACGAGTGAGGGATTTCATGAGCAGAACAAGAAAACACCCGAAAAGAAGAAAGCCATTCAATCCGGTGAAAACCTTTTTCAAGGTGATGCTTTCTATCGTAATGGTATTCGTGGTTTTGGCAGGCGGTGCCTGCTTCGCCTATCATAAGGTGACGGGAGAATGGCCCTTCGGCAGCGATACGATTGCCAAGGATGCCGATGAAACCAGTATGTTGGATGCCCTTCTGGGGAGAAATATCAAGCTGAATGTGGCAGTGTTCGGCGTGGATGCGGACGGCACCAGAACGGACGTTGCCTTTGTCGTGCATTATGACAGCTCTCAGGAAAGCCTGAGCCTGCTTTCCATTCCGAGAGATACGCGCGTGGATGTCTGCTCCGATGTAGAGGAGCTTTTGGGCAGAAGATACGGTGTTATGAAGTTTAACGCGGTGCATGCCATCGGCGGCAAGGAATACGGGCCGCAGGCGGCAGTGCTGCAGCTGGAGGATTTGCTGGGGATTAAGATTGACCATTATGTAAAGGTTGATTTTAATGCGCTGGTGGAAATCGTAGATGCAGTCGGCGGTGTTGAGGTCGATGTGCCGCAGGATATGAAGTGGGACATGAGCGATACCGGCGATATCAAGATTGACCTGAAAAAAGGCTTGCAGACACTGGATGGCAATAAGGCGTTGCAGCTGGTGCGTTTCCGTAAGGGCTATGCCAATGGTGACGTCGGGCGTATTCAGGTGCAGCAGCTGTTCTTAAAGGCACTGGCAACGAAGGTGCTGAGCACAGAAAGCATCGTGAAAAACCTTGGGGACTATATCAAGGTGATGTATAAATATGTAGATACGGATGTCAGCCTTTCCGATGCACTGAAATATGCAAACTATATTACAAAAATTGATATGAGCAAGATGACGATGGAAACCCTGCCCGGTGTCGGTCAGTATATCGGCGGCGTGTCCTACTTTATTCATGACCCTGCCGCAACGACAGAGGTGGTGGACCGTCTCTTCTATAACGTCGCTCCCGTCAGCAATACGGATGGTGACAGCAGCAGCGACAGCAAGGGCTTAACCATTGAGGTTTCCAACGGCGGCACGGTTGCGGGACTTGCGGCACGGTTTACGGAGCTTCTGAAAAATGACGGCTATACTGTGACAGAACCGACAAACTATACGGGCGAAAAGCTCAGCTATACCCGTATTCAGGTGAAGGAAGAGGGCGTCGGACAGGATTTGGTCAGCTATTTTGATGATGCCAGAGTGGAGGTTCTGCCGAATGCAGTCGGCAATGCAGATATCCGCATCGTGCTTGGCACCAATGAGCAGTAAGCGCATGCGGAAAGAATAGGAGAATCAATATGGATTATAAAATGCTTTTTATCCGCGCGATAAAATCAGGCTGCCTGTGCAGTGTGTTTTATCATGGATTTATGCTGATTACAGGCGCGGCAATCAACCTCAGACAGGTTGTCACGTTTACAGTGGTCTTTATCCTGCTGTATTTCCTGTGGCTGGTATTGGTAAGCAAGAAAAACAGATAACAAAAACCGAGGAAAGGAGTTTATCCGATCCTCGGTTTTTTCGTTATAGATATAGACTAAGTCAAAATGAAATTTTGACTTAATTGTCATTTCAGCCCAAGACTAATGAGAAGGCTGCGGTCAACCCGCCGCATCATGGCATCATCCAGACAGCAAAGCTTTTCCCGCAGCCGCTGCTTATCGATCGTGCGAATCTGCTCCAGCAGCACAACAGAATCCTTCGGCAGTGCATACACCGCAGAGGAAAGCGCGATATGCGTCGGCAGCTTTGCCTTATTCATCTGAGAAGTGATGGCGGCACAGATAACCGTCGGGCTGTGCTTATTCCCGACATCATTCTGCACGATTAAAACGGGACGGATGCCGCCCTGCTCACTGCCCACCACAGGGCTGAGGTCTGCAAAAAATATATCTCCTCGTCTGACGATCATGTTCTCACACTCCGCTGTTTGGTCTGGTCAGCGGCGGAAGAATAATATGTAAGTGGATGCCCTTCCTGCTGACTGTTTTCAGTATGGACCAAAACAGGCGCGTTTATTCCTTGATTTGGAAGGTATCGGCATCGAATTGCGGATTGAAGGTAAATTCATGGTATTCCATCTGATAGCGTTCCTTGCTGTCTGCATCATAAATAACAAAGCGGACGGGGAGAAGGCTTTCTCGGTCAACCCATAGCTTTTCCGTGGCAAGTCCGTCATTATTGCCGGGAATGACAGCCTCCAGTACGATGCACTTGGAGGAATCAAATGAAGCTGTTTCTACGCTGACCCCCTCGGACTGCATGTAGTTTTTGATGAATTGCCCCAGAAATAGCTCGCTGCGGTGCTGCGATTCGGGGACATCCTTCACAATGCTGTTGTTTACTCTGGGGTTGTGCTGACAGATGCGGTCGCCGTCAAAAACGGTGTAGTTGCCGGCAACGGTTTCGGGCGCAGTCAGCTCTAAGCGGTATTCTCCTGTGGATTTGTAGTATTGTTTCGTTTCATAGGTTTTTTCGCCGTTTCCCGTCTGGCGGATGAGCGTTGCCGTGCAGGTGTAGCCCTCCATTTCGGCAAGCTGCCGTTGGATTTCTTCCAGCTCCGTCAGATTTTTCTCCCGACTGCACGCGCAGACGGCAAAAAGCAGAACGAAGGAAAGAAAAAGAGAAAAAATTCGTTTCATAGCGTTCTCCTTAAAAATTAGGTTCCCTTCAATTTATGATTTCTGTCGGCGGAATAGTCGCGGAGGAAAGGCTTTTTGTGGCTTGCGGCAAAAGAAGACGGTTGGGTTTCAGGATTATAGGTGGTATTATTTGGAGCAGTATGGTATCATCTGTCTGCGTGAAGTGAGAGATAAAACGAAATTTGCTGCATCAACTGTGTTCGCTTATCACTTCATCAATTCCGGAACCAGATTGCTGTAATACGCCGTCTTGCCAGACAGCACATCATCATAGAACCCTTGCTTCCAGTCAATATATGCCACTGCCTTTTGCAGTTCCGCAATGGAATGGAGCAGGGCTTCTTTTTTCTCTGCAAGAATCACCTTGCGTTTTGGGATTGTGCCTTCGCCCTCCATGCACAGGGTAAGATATTCCTTCATTTCCGCAATGCTCATACCACAACTTTTCAAGCAGTTCAGGCTTTGAATCCACTTGATGTCATGTTCGTCAAAGACACGATAGTTTCGGCTGTCTCGTTTGACATTGGGAACTAATCCCTCGTTGCAGTAGAATTTCAGATTTTCATAGGTCATATTGGTGAGAGTACAAGCCTCTTTCATAGAATACATAAAAAATCCTCCTGATTTTTGAAAAAAGTTCTTGACCGGTAGTTGCTACCGACTGTTACGATAATAACACAGAATAAAATTCAATGCAACAGGAGGTTTTTGTTATGGACTATATTACTTTGAGCAACGGCGTGAAAATGCCGCAACTTGGCTATGGCGTGTTTCAGGTGACGCAGGAGGAATGTGAACGCTGTGTATTGGATGCGCTGAAGGTCGGCTATCGTGCTATTGATACGGCACAGAGCTATTTCAACGAAGAACAGGTCGGCGCAGCAATCGAAAAATCCGGCATTGACCGCAAGGACGTTTTCCTGACTACCAAGATCTGGATTGAGCATTACGGCTACGAGGAAGCCAAAGCGTCTGTTTTGGATTCTATGAAAAAGCTGCGCACAGACTATCTTGACCTCTGCCTGCTGCATCAGCCGTATTCGGATTACTACGGCGCATGGCGAGCACTGGAGGAATTGTACGAGGAAGGAAAAATCCGTGCCATCGGTGTATCTAACTTCTATCCTGACCGCTTAGTGGACATCTGCTCCTTTGCCCGTATCAAACCAATGGTCGATCAGGTAGAAGTGCATCCCTTCCATCAGCAGGAAGATGCAAAGAAGTGGATGGACAAGTATGGCGTACAGATTGAGGCATGGGCTCCGTTTGGCGAAGGAAGAGGTGATATGTTCCAGAACTCTGTGTTGAACGAAATTGGCAAAAAGTACGGTAAGAGTGCGGCACAGGTCGTCCTGCGCTGGCATTTGCAGCGTGGCGTGGTGGCAATTCCGAAATCCACCCACATTGAGCGGATGCAGGAAAATTTGAATGTTTTCGACTTTGCACTCTCTGAGGAGGACATGGTAAAAATCACCGCTTTGGATACGAAAACGAGTGCTTTCTTCTCTCACTATGACCCGGCTATGGTGGAATGGTTTGCCAACATGGTGGAGGAACGCAAAAAGAATCATGACTGTACAAAAGAAAAAAAGAATTGGTGAGGAGGGAAAGTGTATGAACACGATTTTTATTGTTGGCTCGTCCTCAGGCATTGGTAAGGCAACCGCCAAGTTGTTTGCTGAAAAAGGCTGGACGGTCATTGCCACCATGCGAACCCCGGGAAAAGAAACGGAACTGACCGCTTATCCCAATGTGCATCTGTTTCCGTTGGATGTGACCAAGCCGGAAGAAATCGAGACAACGGTTTCTTTTGTGCTGAAAGAATACGATGTGGATGTGCTGTTCAATAATGCAGGCTACGGCATGAAAACCCGTTTCGAGGATATGACCGAGGAAGCCATGCAGCGTTCACTGAACACAAACCTCTTGGGCATGGTGCGGGTGACACAGAAATTCATCCCGCATTTCAAGGCGAAGAAAAGCGGTTTGATTTTAACTACAACCTCCCTTGCGGGAGAAATGGGACTGGTGCTGGATGGCATCTATGCTGCTGATAAGTGGGCGGTCACAGGGCTTTGCGAGATGCTGTATCACGAACTGTATCCCTTTGGTATTCAAGTCAAGACCATCGTTCCTGGTGTGGTCAAGACAGGCTTTAAAATGGAGCTGTCCGAAATGCCCGGATATGATGCGCTGATCAAAAAGCAGACTGACCTGCTTATGCCGGATATGGACAGCGTGGAAACACCGGAGGAAGTGGCGCAGGACATTTACGCCGCCGTAACGGATGGCGATGCCGACCGGATGTGCTATGTGACGGGTGCTATCACCAAAACGCTGTACGCTAAACGGCAGGAGCTGGGTGATGAGGGTTTCCGCAGATATATGCGGGAATTATTAAAATAAGCTGAACACAAAGGAATCTAATATATTTAGACAACATCCAGTTTATCGGCATCCTTTTACAAAAGCAAACTGCTTGATTTTACCGCAGTCGGGATGTTTTGCTTGATTATTCCCTTTCGTTGGGGTATAATGGGAAGGAACTTATATCAGATAAGAAATTTTTGACTTTTAGGGAGGTAGAAAATATGAGCAGAATTAAAACTATCGCAACACGCGACCTGAACAAATCCGTACAGAAAGGTGGCTGCGGCGAATGCCAGACATCTTGCCAGTCCGCTTGCAAAACCTCCTGCGGCGTAGCAAATCAGCCTTGCGAAAAGCAGTAATCGCAAACAAAACATGAGACAAAACCGGAAAGGGGCTGTAGCAAACAGCCCTTTTTTGAATGTAAATAGATTTTAACAGAGTGACGAGGTAGAAAAATGGTACATCAATATAAATTGAATGGTTATAACATCGTGCTGGATACCTGCAGCGGCTCCATCCACAGCGTGGATGATCTGGCGTATGATGTCATCAGCATGATTCGCGAGTATACGCAGGGGGATATCATTGATGCCATGCTCGAAAAATATGATGATGTCACAGCGGAGGATGTGCAGGAATGTATTGACGATGTGGTGGCACTCAGACGGGCAGGCAAGCTGTTTACGCCCGATAATTATGAGTATCTGGCGTATGATTTTAAGGCGAGAAATACGGTAATCAAGGCGCTGTGCCTGCATGTGGCGCATACCTGCAATCTGAATTGCTCCTATTGCTTTGCCAGTCAGGGCAAATATCAGGGGGAACGTGCGCTCATGACCTTTGAGGTCGGCAAGCGTGCGATTGATTTCCTGATTGAAAATTCCGGCACAAGAAGAAACCTTGAGGTGGACTTCTTTGGCGGCGAACCCCTGATGAACTGGGAGGTGGTAAAGCAGGTCGTTGCGTATGCAAGAGAACAGGAAAAGCTGCATAACAAAAATTTCCGTTTCACGCTGACCACAAACGGCATGCTGATTGATGATGAAGTCATTGATTTTGCAAATAAGGAAATGCACAATGTTGTGCTTTCTCTGGATGGCAGAAAGGAAGTGCATGACCACCTGCGTAAGGATTACACAGGCAAGGGCAGCTATGACCGCATTGTGCCGAAATTCCAGGAATTCGTGAAAAAGCGCGGCGATAAAAACTACTATATGCGTGGGACATTTACCCATAATAATGTAGATTTTACAAATGACCTGTTCCACATGGCGGATTTAGGCTTTACAGAGCTGAGCATGGAGCCTGTTGTCTGTGCCCCTTCCGATCCTTATGCGCTGACGGAAGAGGATAAGCCGATTCTTTTCGAGCAGTATGAGCTGCTGGCGAAGGAAATGCTGAAACGCAAAAAAGAGGGCAAGCCCATTACGTTCTATCATTATATGCTGGATCTGGAGCATGGTCCCTGTATTTATAAGAGAATTTCCGGCTGCGGCAGCGGCACGGAATATATGGCAGTGACCCCTTGGGGCGAGCTGTACCCCTGCCATCAGTTTGTTGGGGATGAAAAATACAGCATGGGTGACATCTGGAAGGGTGTTACCAATACAGAGGTGCAGAATGAATTTAAGTGCTGCAATGCCTACGCAAGAGAAGGCTGCAAGGACTGCTGGGCGAAGTTGTACTGCTCCGGCGGCTGTGCGGCAAATGCTTACCACGCAACAGGCAGCATTACGGGCATCTATGAATATGGCTGTGATTTGTTCAAAAAGAGAATCGAATGTGCCATCATGATGAAGGTAAGCGAGGCAACAGAAGAATAAACGAGGTAAGCGAGTAAAATATCTTCAGCCTTATGCTTGCATGACAGGCTGATGACACATGCCTGCGTAATGATAAAAAGGAAGATTTTATGGATACACCGATTTGTGATTTCATAAAAGAATATGCAGAAAAGGGCACTTCCCGTCTCCACATGCCGGGGCACAAGGGAATGCCCTTTTTGGGATGCGAAAAAAGAGATATTACGGAGATTTGCGGGGCGGACGAGCTTTACGAAGCGGAGGGCATCATTGCGGCAAGCGAGAAAAATGCGAGCGAACTTTTTGGCTTCGGGAAAACCATTTACGGGACAGAAGGCTCCTCGCAGTGCATCCGCACGATGCTGTTTCTTGCATTGCAGGAGCGGAAAAACCGCGCGGAACGCCCTGTCATTCTGGCGGCGTGCAATGCCCATAAGGCATTTCTGTACAGCTGTGCTTTGTTGGATGTGGATGTGGAATGGCTGCTTCCGGAAGGGATGGAATCCCTTTGCACCTGCCCGATTACGGCGGAACAGATAGCGGAAAAGCTGGAAAATACAAGTTTTTTTGCCGTTTATCTCACTGCACCCGATTATCTGGGACACTCCCCTGATATCAAGGCGATTGCGGCGGTTTGCAGGGCGGCAGGCGTACCGCTTCTGGTGGATAATGCACATGGGGCATATCTGAAATTTCTGCACCCATCCAAGCATCCTCTGGATTTGGGGGCGGCGATGAGCTGCGATTCCGCGCACAAGACATTGCCTGTGCTGACGGGCGGTGCGTATCTGCATTTATCGGAAGAATGGGCGGAAAAGGTCGGCGGACAGGCGAAAAAAGCCATGGAACTGTTCGGTTCGACGAGCCCTTCCTATCTGATTTTGCAGTCGTTGGATTTATGCAATCAATATCTGGCGGAGGGCTATCGGGAAAAATTGCAGTGGACGATTGGACAGATTGGGCACCTGAAAGGACAGCTGAAAAAGCGGGGGTGGACAGTCATGATGGACAGCGACCCCCTGAAGCTGACGATTTTTACGGGCGAAAAGGGTTATCGCGGCAGAGAGGTGGCAGAAATTTTGCGCGCGCATGAGGTCGAGTGCGAATTTGCCGATCTGGATGCGGTGGTGCTGATGGCGACCCCCGAAAATACGGAACGGGATTTTCAGCGGATTGAAAAAGCGTTGAGCCATTTGCCGCAGAAGGAAAAAATCGAACCCTCGCGGATGCCGCAGCTTTTGCCAAAGCGGAGCATGCGTATCCGAGAAGCAATTTTCAGCAGATGGGAAGAAATTTCCTGCGAAGAAGCGGTGGGGCGGATTTGTGCAAGCCCCTGTGTTTCCTGCCCGCCTGCAATTCCGATTGCGGCAAGCGGCGAGGAGATTACGGCGGAGATGCTGCCGCTGTTTCGAGCGTATGGCATTGAAAAAATCGAGGTTGTGAAAAGAATGTAAGAAATTACATTCTTTTTTTGTGCCGAAAAGTTTTACAATTTTCTTAAATTTTCTGAAAAAGGAACAAAAGCGCATGGCGTTGTGATATGATATTTGACAGAATCAGAAAAAAACGGGAACTTTTTCAACGGGTTTCCGTCTGAATAAAAAAGTGCGTTTTATCATGCGTGATTCAAAGGAGATGAGGGAATGAACAGAAACAGAAAAACGGCGAAGCGTGCCATGGGGATGGCACTTGCCGCAGTGCTGCTGCTTTCCCCCCTGAGTGTTCTGGGGACGGAAACGGCGTATGCGGCAACAACCTACTATAACCAGAAAACGGAGAAAACCGTAACCCGTGGGGTGACGTATGAAAAGAGCAGCCGCATGACGGATGCAGGTATCCAGAATGTGCATGTGCTGAAGGTTGACCTGACGGAAAGCACACTGGAATTCAAGGAAGTGGAAAGCAAGACGGACTATGGTCTGAAGGAAACCGTAAAGAAGCTCTTGACGGATAACGGCGCGGTGGCAGGGGTAAACTCTGACTTCTTCGGACTGAGCGGCTCTTATTCTGCGGCATTCGGTCCGATTGTGCGGGACGGCGAGGTGATTTCCGCAGGGACAAGCCTGAACAAGGGCGAGGGGCAGTATGCGGCGTTCTTTATGGACGAAAACGGCAACCCCTTCTTTGATTATTTCACCATGACGGCGAAATGCGGCAACGAGAAAAAGATGATGGAGCTGGCATCCCTGAATAAGGTAACCTCCATGGTATTCCCGATTTATCTGGATAGAAATGCCATGACAAATACCTCCAGTCTGGATAATCGTTTCCAGAACCTTGTGAAATTTGTAGTGCAGAATGACGTGATTACGCAGATTTCCGGCAAGGGCGAAACGGTAACCGTTCCCGAGGATGGCTATTTGATTGTGATGAGCGGCGATTATCGCGATAAGGCGGCGTATATGTTCCAGGTGGGCGACCAGATGACACTGGATATCAACTCCTCTGTGAACTTAGACGGTATGGAAACAGCCTTTGGCGGCGGCGGCAAGCTTTTGGTTGACGGGAAAATCGTTGAGGCGAACTCCATCGTAGCGAAGGGCAGACAGCCCAGAACGGCATTCGGCGTTTCCAAGGACGGCAAGACCGCAATCTTCATGGTTGTGGACGGCAGAGGCGACAGCATTGGCGCAACACATTGGGAAATGGGCGTGCTGATGCAGGAATACGGCGCGTATGAAGCAATGCACTTAGACGGCGGCGGTTCCTCTACCATGGCGGTGAAAACAACAGAGGATTCCTCTGTGAACGTGGTGAACAAGGTTTCCGAAGGCTCCGAGCGTAGGGTAATCAACGCAGTTGGCGTATTCCAGACGGCACAGAAGGGCGCAGTGCAGGAAATCAAGATTCAGCCCTCTATGACAAGAACACTGGCAGGCAAGCCGATTACCTTTACGGTGTATGGTCTGGATGAATATTATAACCGCATTGAAATTCCTGCGGAGCAGGTGACATTAGACGCAGTCGGCGTGGAAGGGACATGGAGCGGCTACAGCTTCACACCCAAGACAAGCGGCACCTTTACCGTAATCGCAACCTACAACAATCTGGTGGCAACACAGCCAAATGTGGTGAGCGGCAAGGTGGCAAGACTGAGTCCCACAAATGCAAGCATCAAGCTGAACAATGCAGGCGAAACGGCAACCATCGCCATGAATGCGTATGACCAGGATGGGTTCTCCTACTGGGCATCCACAAGCACAAATTACAGCGTGGCAGATGCAAGCATCGGCTCTGTTTCCGGCAATATTTTCACAGCGAAAAAAGCAGGCTCGACCTATATCAAATGCGAAAAGGACGGCGCGATTGCCTATATCACCGTAACGGTCGGCAATGCGGCGGCAGTGAAGGCTCCTGCGGCAACAGCGGCGAAGGATGTGCTGAACCAGACGGTGACAAAGGCAAATGACGGGGCACATTATTTCAACGTAGCAGGCAAGATTGCATATACAGGCACAAATAAGATTGACGCGGCAACCTATACGGCTGCAAGAGAAAAGGCAAAATCCTATGTGGATGCAAATGCGAATGTTGCAATTTACGGCGCGGCAAATGATTTGCAAACGGCAAACAAGGTGGATTCTCTGACATGGAACGGGAGCTATCGTTTCCTGAACAGGGGCGGCGTGAGTGTGGCAATGCTTTCTGCGGCAAAGGGCGGCATTACTGCAACAAACCCTTCCCAGTGGGCAAGCTTTACGAGAGACATTGAAGCGGCAAACAACGATACCATCGTTCTGGTGATGGACAAGACACCCTCCGCATTCAGCTCCGCGGCAGAAACCAGCTATTTCCGCGCCATTCTGAATAAATATGTGGAACAGGGCAAGAAGGTCTTTGTGATTTCCTGCGGCAGTACAGGCTACTGGACTTCCACGAAGGACGGCGTACGCTATCTGAACCTGCCTGACCTCTGGAAGGCAGACGGGACGGTAAACCCGAATTATAAGATGCTGCGTTTCCGTGTGAAGGACGGCGCTGTGACATACGAAGCAGTCAATATCAAGTAAAAAATACAGATGTTTTCGGGGGAGATTCCCTCGAAAACATTTTTTTTGGATTCTCCGCTTTTGGTTGTAAAAAGAGGGAGAATAAGGTACTATATAAGATGGATTACAATGAGTATTTTTACTGATTGACAGGACGATTGGTACGAAAGAAAACAAAATTTTCAATGGATTTTAGGAGTTTATTATGTCGGAAAAAGGCAATCAGGCGGTGAAAACCGTCAGCTTTATGATGTTAATTACCCTTTTTGGGAAAATACTGGGGATGGTGCGCGAGCAGCTTCTGGCGGCGAACTACGGCACGGATATGCAGGCGGCGGCATTTCTGCTGGCAAGCCGGATTCCCCGTACCTTTTTTGATGTGATTTTTGCATCGGCGATTTCTGCAAGCTTTATTCCTGTTTTTGTGGAATATTTGCAGAAAAAGGGGCGGCAGGAGGCGTTTTCGCTTGCGAACCGCTTTATTACGATGATTTCGACGGTTACGATTCTCATGATGCTTTTGGGGAT
>JBNMGO010000307.1:0-2327 GCA_050872285.1 Anaerotignum sp. | reverse complement strand
GTTTCCGGCACTGTGGGGAAGGGTTTGGAAAGGGAAACCCTGTGTCCCTTTCCTCGTCTGTGGGGGTCCGGGACCCATTACATAAGGTGCGCCCAGATAAGAAACCTTGCATTCTGAAATGCCGAAAGCTACGTCTACTGCGTCAGTTCCCCTTGACAGCCTAAGTCAAAGGATGCCTGCGGGAAACTTTCTTGTATCCGCAGGCTTTCCGCTATTTCATTTCTTCACGTTTTCTTATTGAGACACACCTAAACGGGTTCCAAGTTTTTGTTACTTTTTAGCATAAAAAGTAAGGGAGAAAGCCTTTGTTTCGCCGTGAAAGTTCTAAACGGGCGAACACTTATCTTCACCAGAAAAAATTATAGCGCAACTGCGCTCAATCAGCGCTTGCGCTGCTAACCCTCGGCTCGGTCAATCCCGATTTGTCAGCTTCTCCTTGCTGCCCTTATCGTATCTGTCCGCCCCTTCCTCACTTCATCGAATCAGATGCAGTGCATATTCCAGATCCTTCTTATGCACATAAATTTTATACTCCCATGCAAAGCTCTGGTTAAATCCTGCGCTCCACATATTCGCCTTCTGGATTCCGCCCTGCATATTTGTTGTTTTTATCGTATAATCAATCCCGTTTGCCGCCAGAATCCTGCGCACCTCCGCCTGCCGTTCCATGCTCAGGGTAACCAGCAATTCTCTCCTGTTCAAAATCGTCAGCATCCGCATCCGCCCCTTTTTCTTTTATTTTACCATATCCCCTTCCAAAAGAAAAAGCCATTCTCTACCGTTTCGATAGAAAATGGCTTATTTTATTTCTTATTCATCAAAATGCAGTACGCCTACATAAGGCAGATTTCTGTATTTCTGGGCATAATCCAGACCATACCCCACCACGAAGGCATCGGGAATGGTAAAGCCTGTGAAGTCCGCCTTGATATCCACCACGCGGCGGTCAGGCTTATCCAGCAGTGTCACCAGCTTCAGCTTCTTGGGGTTTCTGCTGAGAAGAAGCTCCTTCAGCTTTTTCAGTGTTCTGCCGGTGTCGATGATATCCTCTACAATCAGCACGTTCTTCCCTGTAATATCCTCATCCAGATCCATCTTGATGTTGATATTGCCGGAGCTTTCCGTGCTGTTGCCGTAGCTGGAAACGCTCATGAAGTTCATGGTAACGGGCATTTTCATTTTCTTTGCCAGATCCACGATGGTCACAACTGCACCCTTCAAGGCACAAACCAGTTCCACCTGCTCATCGCCAAACTCCTGATATAATTCATCTGCCAGTTCTGCCATTCTCTGGTCAATCTGTTCCGCAGAAAGCAATACTTCGATTCTCTCTTTCATTCCTGTACCCTCCGTATTTGAATCCATACTTTTCGGTCGGTCTGTTCATCCGCGCCAAAGGCTTCTTTCAGCTTCGGCACCCAAATCACCGTATCCCCTGCCGCAAATAAGGGATACCTCTCCCGTTCAGCTCTGGGAATTTTTTCATCAATGAACAGTTCCTTGATTTTTTTCCTGCCCTTTCGCAGAGGAATCGCATCCCCCTGCCTGCGCGTGCGGCAGAAAAGTGTATGCTCTATTTTATCATAATCAAATACATTCGTACAGGTTTCGGCAGAAATTTCAACATTTTTTTCATCTGAGGTGACGAAAACGGCAATGCCAATCTCGGGAATCAGAACCTCCTTCTCCAACGGCAGGGCGTAACAGAACCCCCTTGGCTCCTCTGCCGCCTTTCGGGAAAGCACCAGTGCGCCGTATCGGTTTTCTGCGCGCAGTCCTTCGGGAAAAGTAAGCTGTTTGCCGCTTTCCTTCCGAAGCAAATCCTCTAACGCCGCAAGCTGCTTTACGGAAATATCCTTTTTCTGGAACTGTCCAACCGCCTGCCGCAGGATGCGCCGCCGCATGGCAGGATGGAGCGCGCAAAGCTTTTCCATGGAAAGAGAAACCTCCTCGGGCAGGGAGGGCAGCTGTACCTCTTTCCAAAAAAACGCTGTTTGCTGTTCCAGAAACTCCTCCTCCTCAGCCAGAAGAGAAGCCGTTTTTGCAATATGCGCCACCGCCTGCGGATTGATTTCCGTAAGAATCGGTAAAACGCGCAGCCGCAGCTTATTTCGGGTATAGGTTTCCTCTTGGTTTGTGGCATCCTCTCGCCAGTTCAGTCCGTTTTCCCTGCAATAGTCCTCGATTTCCTCTCGGGTGCAGAACAGCAGGGGGCGGCAAATATTCTCTCTGACGGGCGCCATGCCTGCAAGTCCCTTCAAGCCAGTTCCTCTGCAAAGCCGCATCAGAACCGTTTCCGCCTGATCCTTCTGGTGGTGCGCCACGGC
>JBNMGO010000165.1:0-4003 GCA_050872285.1 Anaerotignum sp. | reverse complement strand
GGGAATTACAACGAAAAAACAGCAGGGCTGTATACGGATTTCTGCCTGATGAGTGCGGATGAGGAGCTGGGGCAGAATGCCGCCGCGTTCTTTTCCAATCTGCTGATTGGGAATTTGCAGGAAAGCTATTCCCGTCTGCTGATTGCGCCCTATGACATGAAAAGAGGACTGCTCCGCCTGATTGACAACGAAATAGCGAAGGGGAAGGACGGTCGCATCATCATCAAAACGAACTCCATCACAGAGCGCGATTTGATTGATAAGCTATCCGAAGCATCCTGCGCCGGGGTGCAGATTGATTTGATTGTACGGGGCATTTGCTGTATCCTGCCGGGGATTCCCGGGAAAACGGAGAATATTCGCGTAACCAGTATTGTCGGGCGTTTTCTGGAACATTCCCGTATTTATTGCTTTGGCAAGGGAGACACAAGGCAGATTTACATTTCCTCCGCGGATATCATGACGAGAAATCAGCAGAGAAGGGTGGAGATTGCCGCACCGATTCTTTCCAAGGAGCATAAGGACTGGTTTTCTTTCTATCTGGAGCTGATTCTGATGGATAATGTGAAGGCAAGAGAGCTGACCGCTCTGGGAACTTATGTGAAGAAAGGGAAAAACGGAAGGGAGGAGATTGGCGTACAGCAGTATTATATTGACCATCCCATTCAGTTTATGAAATCCGATACCCAGAAAAAGGGACTTCGGTGGAAGCTGGCAAGATTGTTTTCCTGAGAGAAAAGACGGATGAAAATGAGAAAGAGGGAAAGGAGTATTATGTCAAATAAACAGGTGAAACTACAGCACGCGGCGGATGCGTCTGTGCTTTATCATTACACAAAAAGCAAGGGAGTGAGCGGAATTTTACATTCCAACTGCTTCTGGGCAACAAAAAGTGATTTTTTGAATGACCCGAAGGAGTTTTCTTATATGGAAAATATCATTCGTGCGGTCTGCGGTGAGGTGATTTTGGAAAAAGCATGGTGCGATATGTTTCTGGAGGATGTTCTGGAGGAAACGATTCTGCTCAGCGGCGGAAAAAACAAGGAATATTTTGTGCTGTCCTTTTCAAATTGCCGCGACAGCATTACCATGTGGTCGGAATTCGGAGAGGATACAGGATATAATATCGGCTTTGACAGCAGAAAGCTGATTGCGCGGATAGAGGAAAATAACACCATAGAGTATCATGGATTGGTGCTGTATGAATTGGAGGAACAGAAAAAGGTCGTCCGCAGGATATTAAGCGAGGCAATCCCGAATGAAATGCAGCTTTCCTTTTCCGAGATTATTGAAGCAGGTGCAAAAAACAGAAATTGTGAGGTATACCGAAAAGCCTGTAAGAAATTTCAGAAGATTACAGCGATTTATGCCATGTTTTTCAAGCACAGTGCATTTCGCGAGGAACAGGAATATCGGTTTATTTTTAAAAAGAAAAATGCAGTATTGTACAGAGAAAAGGATGGCTTTCTGATTCCTTATATACAGATTAAGCTGACGGATAAATTACTTCCGATTCAAGAGATTGTGGTAGCTCCGAAGAATCACATTGACCTGGCGAAGAAGGGCATGGAATATATGATTGCGGAAAAGGGCTACGATGCAGAGGTGTCGCTTTCCAATATCAATCTGAGATATTGAGAATCCGGCTTGGCGGACGGAAAACAGAGGAATGGCAGAGAGCCGAATTGCGGAGAAGAAAAAATGCGAGAGGAAGAAAAACCAGAGGAAAAAGCGCCCCTTGCGGCGGCAAAAAAAGAGGCGGAGTTTCAGCCCATCATTACGGATGCGTCTCATGCAATGCAGGTGTTGGAGGAAAACGGCATTGCCTATGAGGGGGAAATCGAACTGAATAAAATCGGATTCTGCAAGCTGGAAGCACAGCAGGGGTGCCTGATGGGAACCTTCTGCATCCCGAAGCTTCTGGATTTGCAGGGAAGTCGGTATCGTATTTTGTTTTTTATTACACGCGAAAAGGTGGTACTGGTGGATAATGATACGTTCTCCAAAAGGGTGGTTTCCAGAATCAACCGCAGAAAACGCACAAGGTATAAAACCAAGGAAAGCTTTCTGTTTGATTTTATTGCGGAGTTTATCAATCGTGATTTGGAGCGGCTCGTTCAGTTTGAAAGAAACCTGATGGAATTGGAAGAAGCCGTACAGCGGGAGCAGACGGAGCATTTCCAATCGGATATTCTGAAAATCAGACGGGATTTGCTTGTGCTGCGCGGATATTATGATGAAATTATGGATGTGGGGAAGGCGTTGGAGGGAAACGAAAACCGTTATTTTTCCAAAAAGCAGCTGAAATATTTCGGGACCATTTCCGACAGGGCGGAACGCCTGATGCATAAAACCTCTCACCTTCTGGAATATGCAGGGCAGGTGAAGGATGCGTATCAGGCGAAGATTGACGCAAAGCAGAACAGCAATATGCAGTTTCTGACCGTAATTTCAACGGTGTTCTTTCCACTTACGCTGATTACCGGATGGTATGGAATGAATTTTCAGAATATGCCCGAATTGGAAAACGGGTATCATGGTGTGATTGTTCTGAGCATCGTGGTGGTCGTTGCGTGTATTGCCGTTTTCAAGATAAAAAAGATTTTTTAGGCGGAAAAGGGCAGGGTGCGTGTTACACCTTCAGAATAAAATGATTTTTATGAAAATCCAGAAGTCCTTCCTTTTTCATTTTCCCAAGCTCCAGCGACAGACCGCTGCGTTCCACCGCGAGGTAATCCGCAAGCTGTTGTCTGGAAAAGGGAATATCAAATTCATATTTCCCGAGCCGCTGTGCCTCTGCGGAAAAATAGGACATCAGCTTTGCGCGTGTTGTGCGCTGTCCCATGTGTGTCAGTTTTTCGCTGAAGCGCAGATTTTTTTCTGCAAGCTCGCCGAGCAGGTTTCGGATGATATGGCTATGATGCGCGCAGGCAGAGGAGCAGACATTCAGCACACGCTTTACATTCAAAAACAGCACCGTAACCGGTGTTTCTGCCGCTACGCTCACATTCAGCACCGAGCCGGGCGCGCAGGCATAAGCGGCGGCAAAGGTTTGCCCTGCCCCTGCCTTGGAAATGATGTTGCGGTTGCCCCAGATATCCTCCTGAATAATCAGAACACTGCCCGACAGCACAAGCCCGATGGCATCTGCCGTATCACCGACGCGCAGCAGTAAGGCATCCTTTGGGAAGCTTTCCTTTCTTGTTTCCAGACAGGAGAGCATGGCGGTCAGTTCGTCTTCGGAAACGCCCGAAAAAAGCTGAGAGGAACGGATAACAGGAAAAAATTCTTTCATAAAAACCCTCTTTTCGTTGAAAATTCAACCGACTTGTTGCATTTAGCATACTATAATGAGAACAAAAAAACAAGGAGGTTCTCCATAATGAAAAGAAGAATTATTGAAATTGATCAGGATAAATGTAATGGCTGCGGTGCCTGTGCCGCCGCTTGTCACGAGGGCGCAATCGCGATGGTAAACGGAAAGGCGCAGCTGATGCGCGATGATTACTGCGATGGTCTGGGCGACTGTCTGCCCACCTGTCCCACTGCCGCGATTACCTTTGTGGAACGTGAAGCGGCAGCGTATGACGAAAAAGCCGTAGAAGAAAATAAACAGAGAAAGCTACAGGAAAAAATGCAGGCAGAAGGCATGTCTATCCCCTGCGGATGTCCCGGCAGTCAGTCCAAAACGATTGCACACACAGAATCCGCCGCGGTCTGCAATACAAATGCGGTCAGTCGCCTGTCGCAGTGGCCTGTGCAGATTAAGCTGGTTCCCACGCGCGCACCGTATTTTGACGGCGCAAAGCTCTTGATTGCTGCGGACTGCACGGCGTATGCCTATGCCGCTTTCCATGAAACATTCATCAAGGGGCATATCACCCTTGTGGGCTGTCCCAAGCTGGACAGCGTGGATTATTCCGAAAAGCTGACCGAAATCATCCGCGAGAATGATATCAAAAGCGTTACCATCGTCCGCATGGAGGTTCCCTGCTGCGGCGGT
>JBNMGO010000133.1:0-4563 GCA_050872285.1 Anaerotignum sp. | reverse complement strand
GGATACGTTCAGGTTGTTTTCAAAGAATTTGTTTACCGTTGCCAGTGTTTCATCATCGAAATCATCCATGGTCAGCCCATGCAGCACTTCCTTGATGAACATACGGCACAGCGGCAGGGGCAGCTGATAAATCAGACGACCAATGCCCAGTTTCTCATAGTTCACGATATATTTATCCGTCTCGAAGATTTTGCCAACCTCAAGTGCCATTTTTGCTTCCTTATAGGAACGGGAAACATCCTTCAGATCGCTTACAATCGTACCGCTGGAAATATAAACGCGGCTGTTTGTTTCCGCATCCAGTGTTTCCTCAATGGTCTTTGCAATGCGGTCAATCTCGTTCGCGGTTTCCTTCTCGCGCAGCTCCTTCACCAGAATAATGCTGTGTTCATCCACCGCCGTTACGAAATCCTTTGTTTTCGCAGGGAAAATACTCCGCACAATTTCCACCACATTCATTTCCTTATCAATATTCGTTTCAATCAGGTAAACGATACGATGCACATTGTTTTCGATATGCAGCTTTTTCGCGCGGCTGTAAATATCCACCAACAGAAGGTTATCCAGCAGCAGATTCTTGATAAAGTTATCCTTATCATATCTTTCCTTATATGCAACCAGAAGGCTCTGAATCTGGAATGCGGCAATCTTGCCGATCTGATAGCCGGATTCGTCCTCGCCCTTCACCTGAATTACATATTCAGGCACGCCGTTGTCGTAAATCTTGAAATACTGATACCCCAGAATCAACTGGCTTTCCGCAGGGGAACTGATAAAATTCTCCACCGCATCAATCTGACGGCCGATCATATTTTCCTCTGTGGTGGCAATGACCTTGCCTTCCTTTTCCACAACGCTCAGTTCTTTTCTCGTAATGCTCTTCAATCCGTCGATGGTACTCTGCAAAATCTGATTTGAAATCATCGCCTTCACCTCAATACTTTTTTTCTGCATCTGAAATGCAGCCCTTTTGTTTTTGCTTCTCTGTATAAATTGCCTAAAAACCTCTCTGCGAAGAGGTATCAATTTCGCCTATGCTCGTTTTATAACAAAATGACAAAAAAAGAAAGAGGAAAGTATAAAAAAACAGTAAAAATCTCTTTCAACTTGATTTTTACATAAAAATAGGGCCTGTTTTTTATTAAAACTGACCCTTGTTTTTCAAAATACTGCGGTAAAACCTCATTTTTCCGTTCTGTTTGTGCTGTCATTTTTCACTTATCCCCGAACCCGTTTCCCAAAACTTCTCGAATATCCGTCAAAAGGAAAAAGGCGTTTCGGTCGATATTCATAATAATGCTTTTCACGGAATGCACTTCTTTCTTGGAAAAAACACAAAAGAGCACCTCCCGTCCTTCCCCCGTGTACTTTCCCGTTGCCGGAAATGCCGTCACCCCTCTGCGCAATTCTGACAAAAGCGCCGCCGCAATCTCCTCATTTTTGTCCGAAATGATCCATGCCGCCTTGGCATAATTTGCCCCTTCAACCACCCAATCAATGAACTGGTCGGTGATATAAACCGCCAGAATGGCATATAAGCCCTGCTTCACTCCGAAAAATGCAATCCCTACCAGAATGATGGAGGCATCCAGAATGAATATAAACTTGGAAACGGAAATAAAACGGCATCTCATGTGCAAAAGTGTTGCCGCAAGCTCCACGCCGCCCGTTGTCGCGTCCGCCGAAAGCACCAGTCCTAAGCCAATCCCGAGGGATACACCCCCGAATACCGCCGCCAGTAAGGGATCTTTACTGTAAAGCGGAAATAATTCCTCCACATAAAGCATCAGCGAAAACAGTGCCGCCGTAAAGGCACTCCGCCCCACAAAGGCACGTCCCTTTCTCTTCCACGCCAACAAAAAAAGAGGGAGATTCCCAATGATGTTCACAAACCAGAGCGGTACATGAAACCCAAACCGTCCCTGCGTCCAGGCATCCAGCATAATGCCGATGCCCGTAATGCCGCCGGCGACAAGGTCTGCGTGTTCAAAAAACCCCTCTGCGCCGATTGCCATTAAGGCAGTTCCGGCAATTAAACAGAACCAGTCCCTCTTTTTTAAAAATTTCATCTGTATTCTCACGTCCCTCTTGGGGCGTTTTCGCTTAACGTCCCTTTGTTCTGAGGACTGTCAGCGCAAATTTCGGCAGACGCATCATGCGTCTCCATCTTGTCGGCTGTGTAATCAGGCGGTGGAACCATTCCAGTCCCAGCTTGCGGAAAATCTTCGGTGCCCGCTTCACATTGCCTGCCATTACGTCAAAGCTGCCGCCAACGCCAATGGCTACCTTTGCCCCAACCAGGCGGATGTTGTCATAAATCCATTTTTCCTGCTTGGGCGCACCCAGTCCTACTAACAGTATGGACGGGGATTTCTTTTTTATGTCCTGAATGATTTTCTTTTCCTCTTTTTCGTCGAAGTAGCCGTTATGCACGCCCACAATCTTCAGCCCGGGATATTTCTTCATCATTCTTCTTGCCGCCGCTGCCGCAACCCCGGGCGCGCCGCCGAAGAAATAAAAGGTTTCCTCGCTCGCCGCAAGGTCTGCCATCAGGTTCTGCGTCAGGTCATAGCCTGCCACGCGCTCCGTCAGGCGAATTTCGCTGTATTTGGAAGCCCATACAACGCCAATCCCGTCCGGCACAACCAGGTCTGCCTCCTGCAGAATACTCATCAGCTCTGCGTCCTTCCTTGCCTCCATGACAATCTCAGGGTTGGGGGTACAGATGAAATGCTGTCCTTTTTCCTTGAGCAGTCCTTCCGCCCTTGCCACAGCCTCGTCCATGGTCACAACATCAAAAGGCACTCCCAATACGTGTGTTTTTTTATTCATACTGCGCTCCCCCTTATTTTTTTCTGCGCTCCAGCAATTTTTCCAGATATCTTTCGTTTTTGTGTGCCATCTTTTCCAGTTCCTTTTCCTTCTCGGCAAGCTTCGCCACATAGCTTTCCTTGTTGTGGATGACATCCTCCACCAGAGCCAGTGTTTTCTCCTTGTCAAATTCCTTCAGCTTGCCGCCGCTGGGCATATCCAGCTTTTCCAGATAATATTCAATCTTGGGGTCATAAATAAAGCCAATGAGCGGCACTCTCTGTCTTGCCGCAAAAATCAGCGTATGCAGGCGCATGCTCAGAATGAAATCCGCCTGAGAAATAATCCCCATCACCTCATAGGGGGAATAGCTGCTCTTTAAAATATAAGCGTTCTGCTTCATTTTTTTGCGTACCTTTTCGCTCACTGTCACATCATGCGGCATCTGCATGCTTAAAAATACGATGTTCCGCTGATATTTTTCCACAATGGTATCGCACAATTCCGCAAACTGCCCGATGAATCTGTCCATGTCCTTCCAGTTGCGGACAGAAACCACAACCATCGGCTTATCTGTCGGAATCCCTTCTTCCCTGAGGATTGCCAGCGTTTCTTCCTCGCTTACGCCGTCCATCGTAAATACAGGGTCAGCCGTCACAAAGCATTTCTTCGGGTTTACCCCCATGGAAAGCAGCTCCTCGTAGGAATTTTCCTCGCGCAGTGTAATCAGGTCTGCCTTATTCACCACCTGCTTCACCAGTCTGCGGTTGCGCTTGCCGGAAACAGGGCCGATGCCGTTTGCGTAAAGCATGACTTTTTTCCGCATCAGCTTTGCCGCCGCCGTAATGGAAAGATAATACATCAGCGAGCGGGTAGAGGTGCTGTCCTGCAACAAAGAGCCGCCGCCGGAAAGCAGTACGTCACACTTGCGAATCGCGCGGAACACATCCCAGAACCCAAACCGATATACCGCCTCAATCCCGTATTTTTCCTTCGTTTCCTTGGGCTTGTTGGAAAGCACGGTAATGTGATAATTCTCGCCCATTTCCTGAATATTCTTGTGCATGGAAAGCATGATTGCCTCGTCCCCCGTGTTGTTGAAGCCGTAATAGCCGCTCATCACCACGTTGTACTGCTTTTCGTGGCTTTCCTTCCATGCCGCATTATATGCACAAACGCAGTCGCCTGCCATCTTCGTCACGGAATAATATTTGAAGATAACCTCTCTGCCGTATGCACCCATTTTCTGCCGTTCTTCGTCTGTCAAATCATTGAACGCATGCACCACGTCCCGATACAGCAGTGTTTCATTGGAAAGCTCGCATCCGCGGCAGCAGAAGTTGTTTTCCTGTGCCAGTTCCAGCTTATCCTCACCAAACAGCCCGATGTAGCCTTCATTCCCTGCCACAATCACAGGCTTTTCTGCCGCCATGGCCTCCAGAGCCGCGCGGCTTACGCCAACAAAGACATCCCCGACTGCAACCAGTTCATTGATATCGGTTCTGCCGCCTGTCATGGTGATGCACTCTCTGCCAATCTGCGCGTTTGCCTTCTTGGATTCCTCCAGCAGTTCATCAAATACATCCCCGCCGCCGACAATCAGCATCCGCAGACCCGGAATTGCCTGTGCCAGCTTCGGTGCAATCGCAATTAGCTGTCTTGCCACCAGTGCGCGGCTTTCGTCCATACGGCTCACATAAACCAATGTCGGTTCTTCCGCTTTCAAGCCAAATTCCGCACGCACCTTAGAGC
>JBNMGO010000043.1:0-7860 GCA_050872285.1 Anaerotignum sp. | reverse complement strand
TCCGATTATCTGCTGACCTATCTGACCTATCACTATGGCTGGGCGGTTTCGGGTGGATTGGTTCTTCTGCTGGCGGTCTTTCTGGGACTTGGCTTCCGCAAGGCGCTGAAACAGAAAAGCATTTTCGGGCAGATGGTTTCTCTGACTATCCTCTGCACCTTTACGGCGGAAATCCTGCTTTATATTCTGGCAAATCTGGGGCTTTGGCTCATTGCGCCGATTGCCCTGCCCTTCCTTTCCTATGGGGCGGCGGCACTGCTGTTTAACATGGCACTGGCAGGCGTACTGCTTTCTGTGTTCCGCACGGGTGAGGTTTATCGGGACACTGCTCAGGCACCGATTTTCTCTGATTCCAGATTCATTCAATGGGATGACGGCAAGCTGACCATCTCTTTTAAATAAGAAACAAATTGAAAAATCCCCCCAAAGCATGTAAAATAGAAGGACAGAATTGTTTTGGGAGGATTTTTTTATGCTTGCTTTTACCGTCAATGACACAAAATCGTTTATGAATCTGCTTTTGAAGGGGGATACCTTTGATGCCTTTTCGTTCCGTCAGGGGGAACTGACCACCTTCGCTTCGTTCATCATTGAGGGCAAGCGCAACATGGATTTTTATACTGCCGAGGAGCAGGAGGAAGGACTTTCCCGTTATGTGCATTGGGGAGAAATGCGCCCTTTTGTGTTTCAGGCAATCAAGGGGAATAAGCTGCCGAAAAGCATCAAGCTTGTGTTCTCCCTTGCGGAGGAAAAGCTTACCAACCTTCCCAATACCAAGGCGGCGTTTCTGAATATTCTTTTCAAGGAGCATACCATTCTCTGCACCACCGCCATTTCGCAGGAAACCTTTTCTCTGGATAAATCCTCCGAGCGGCTGTGGGAGGAATATATTCTGAAATTTTTTAAGAAAAATGCCATCGGCATCCAAAAGCAGGAGAGTTAATCTCCTTCTTTTTTCTTTTAAATTTGTTAGCACTCATTTTTATTGAGTGCTAATTTTTTCTTGACTTTTCCGTTTCGGGTGCTAAAATATAGAGTGATGAGAGCAAAAGCGGTTGGCAGTCTTTTCCAGTCCCTTTGCTCTGTAAAAAACTTTAGGAGGTATGCAGTATGCAGGAAAAAGGCAATCTTTCTATTAACAGTGAAAATTTTATGCCAATTATCAAAAAATGGCTCTATACAGATAAGGATATCTTCATTCGTGAATTGGTTTCCAACGCATGTGACGCAGTGACAAAGCTGCAGAAGCTGTCCATGATGGGCGAAGCGGATATCCCTGCGGAGGAAAAATACGAAATCCATGTTGTCTTGGATCAGGACAAGAAAACATTGCAGATTATCGATAACGGGATTGGTATGACGGCGGATGAAATCAAGAAATACATCAACCAGATTGCATTCTCCGGTGCAACCGATTTTCTTTCCAAATTTGAAGGAAAAACCGAGGACGAAGGCAGCGAGATTATCGGGCATTTCGGTCTGGGGTTCTATTCCGCTTTCATGGTAGCCGATACGGTTGAAATTGATTCCCTTTCCTATCAGAAGGACGCAGAGCCTGCAAAATGGCGCTGCAACGGCGGCATTGATTACGAAATGGAAGCCGGCGAAAGAACAGAGCGTGGTACAACCATCACCCTTTTCATTGGTGCAGATGGCGAGGAATTTCTGAATGAAGCAACGCTTTATGCCGCAATGAGAAAATACTGTGCCTTTATGCCCGTTCCCATCTTTGTGGATGTTTTAAAAGAAGAAACCGAGGAAGAAAAGGCAGCCGCAAAGAAAGCAGAAAACACCGTTCATGTTTCCCCCGAAGAAGCCGCAAAGCTGACCACCGAGGGCGCCATGGATTTATTGCAGGAACAGCAGGAGGCAAAAGAAGAAGCAAAGGCAGAGGAACCCAAGCCGCTGAATGACACCAATCCCCTCTGGCAGAGAAAGCCCTCCGAATGTACGGATGAGGACTACAAAGCCTTCTATCATCAGGTGTTCAATGATTTGAATGATCCCCTGTTCTGGATTCATCTGAATATGGATTACCCCTTCCGTCTGAAAGGGATTCTTTATTTCCCCAAGCTGGTGGAACAGATGGACATGATGGACGGCGAGGTAAAGCTGTACTGCAATCAGGTTTATATTGCAGATAACGTAAAAGAGGTTGTACCCGAATTTCTGCTGTTGCTGAAAGGGATTCTGGACTGCCCCGATATGCCCTTGAATGTTTCCAGAAGTGCATTGCAGAATGACGGTTATGTGGAAAAAATGAATGCCTACATCACCAAAAAGGTTGCGGACAAGCTGAATCAGCTGTTCAAAAATGACCGTCCCGCCTTTGAAGGCTTCTGGGATGATATCAACATCTTCATCAAATACGGCTGCATGAAGGAAGAAAAGCTGTACGATAAGGTAAAGGATATCCTGCTACTGAAAACAACCGACGGCGTTTATGAAACCGTTGCCGAATATCTGGAAAAGAATAAGGAAAAGCACGAAAACGTGATTTATTTTGCAACCGACACCAATCAGCAGGCGCAGTATATCCGCATGTTCAAGGAGCAGGGTTTGGAGGCTGCCATCATGGATACGCCTGTGGATAAGCCCTTCGTTTCCTTCCTGGAATACAAAAATCAGGATATCAAGCTGAAGGTACAGCGTGTCGATGCGGATATCGATTCCTTACAGGAAAAACAGGATGCCGAGGTTTCCGAAGCGAAAAAACAGGCAGACGAATTTGAAGCAAACCAGATGCAGGAGCTGTTCCGCGCGGCGGTTGCAAATGAAAAGCTGAATGTTAAACTGGAAGCATTGAAAGCTGAAAAGGTTTCCGCAATGATTCTGCTTTCCGAGGAATCCAGACGTATGATGGAAATGATGGAGGCTTACGCCAATAATGAGGAATTCAAGGCAATGTTTGCCAATATGAAGCCCGATGAAACACTGGTGCTGAATAAAAACAACAAGCTGGTCAAGGCTCTGCTTTCCATGGCAGGCAAGGAGGAAAAGAAAGAGGATGCAACACTTCTGTGCCATCAACTGTATGACCTGGCACTGATGAGCCACCGTCCCCTGACCTCCGAGGAAATGACCGCCTTCATCGACAGAAGCAATCTCCTTCTGGAAAAGCTGACTGCCTTTGAAGCATAATTTCCCCCTATTCTGATAACTCACTACCCCTTATTATACAAAAACCCGAGGATATTTTCTGTCCCCGGGTTTTTCTTTGAGTTTATTCTTTCTTTGATTTTATTCTTCTTTTTCGCCTTCGTTGGCTTCTTCCATGGTCAATTCCTGTGTCGGCAGTTCTTCGATAAAACGCACCTTCACAACCGCCTGCGCCCAGTTCAGCGAAACCTTTGCGAATTTCTCTTTCTTTGCCGCTTCTTCCTTGAAAATCCGCAAAAATTCCTGCACGATTTCCCGTGTCATATAGCCACCGCGCCAATGAAACAGCAGAGTTTTCCCCTTTTTGACTGCCTGTGCCGTGCGTTTCTGCACCTCCTCCATTTTCGTGAAGGAAAGCTTCTTTTCCTTATAATAAAAACGGTCTGCATCCTCGCAGGCAGGCACACGCCAGACCAATCTTTCATGGTCGCGGAAAATCTGCTTATCGCTCAGCAGAAAATAGTCATAGCGGATTTCCTCGGGATTTCCAAGGGAAAGGTCAAAGGTGCAGTCCAGATGATAATATTTTTTATCGAGACGCACCACGTTCCACGCATGGCGGTACTTAATCCCCTTTTCAGGGTTATTTTCCGCCAGAGCAATGATGCACCAGATTTGCAGGGCATCGCAGAGAATCTTGACTGCCTTGGCAATGCCCTCGCAAACGCCGACACCATGCCCCAGCACGCCGATGATTTCATGGGAATACTGCTTTTTCAGCTTATCATAGCGGACATTTTTGCAGATAAAATCGTGGATATAGAGCAGCTTTTCCCTGTCGCTGAGCTTTGCCGCAGGGCGCGCCAGCTTTTCCACGCGCGCCTGTAATGCCTTCTGATGCTCCTTCAGCTTTCCCTTCTCAAAAAGATACGCAGGTATCATCTCCGCATTTCTGGAATCGGGATAATAACGATATTGAAACGTGCCTGCATAGAATAGCTGTGGGCGGTCCAGACGCAGCTTCATGAAAACATCCGTCAGTTCTCTGTTTTCCAAGAGCGGCACAGGAAAGGACGGCGCAAATGCCTGTAGACCTGCCTGCATTGCCTGATAGCTGCTCTGTTCTGCCTTGGATAAGGTTTGATAATAATACGGTTCCATGTTTTTCCTCTTTTACAAATTGATTTCCAGCTCCACAGGGCAATGATCAGAACCAAACACCTGTGTATGAATTTTCGCATCCACCAGCTTATCCTCCAAACGCTTGGATACGACATAATAATCAATCCGCCACCCTGCGTTCTTCTCTCTTGCCTTAAAACGATAGCTCCACCAGGAATAAATGCCTTCCTGCTCGGGATAAAAATAGCGGAAGGTATCAATAAAGCCGGCACCCAGAAGCTCTGTGAATTTGCCGCGCTCCTCATCCGTAAAACCGGCACTTCTGCGGTTGGTTTTGGGATTTTTCAGGTCGATTTCATTATGCGCTACATTCAAATCTCCACAGATGATAACAGGCTTTTTCGCATCCAGACCGCTTACATACGCGCGGAACGCATCCTCCCATTCCATGCGGTACGCCAGACGGGCATTTTCCTGCTGAGAATTGGGGGTATATACCGTTACATGGTAAAAATCAGGAAATTCCAGTGTAATCACGCGCCCCTCGTGGTCATGCTCCTCCACGCCAATGCCGTAGGCAACAGAAAGCGGCTCCTGCTTCGTGAACACCGCCACGCCGGAATAGCCCTTCTTTTCGGCATAATTCCAGTATTGATGATACCCCTCTGTTTCCAAGTCAATCTGCCCTGCCTGCAGTTTTGTTTCCTGCAGAGAAAATATATCCGCATCGGCTTCCCTGAAATATTCCGAAAAGCCTTTGCCCACCGCGGCACGCAAGCCGTTTACATTCCATGAAATAAATCTCATTTTTCTGCCTCCTTCGCTTGAAAATAACATAAGTATAACAGAATCCCACCGCATTGTCTTGCCCCCGAAGAAAAAATATTATAAAATAAAATATCAGAGAAAGGATGGTTTTTGTATGAATATCCAGATTTACGGCTCTAAGAAAAGCTTTGATACCAAAAAAGCAGAGCGTTATTTTAAAGAGAGAAAAATAAAATATCAATATATTGATTTACATCAATTCGGCATGGCAAAGGCGGTCTTTGAAGCGGCAAAAAAATGTATCCCCGTTGAGGATATGATTGACCGCAAGGCAAAGGCATACACCAGGCTTTACATGGATTATATCGACGAGGCAAAGCGCGAACCGACGCTTTTTGAAAATCCTGAGCTGTTCGCAACGCCAATCGTGCGAAACGGAAAGGCGTTTACACTGGGCTTCTGCCCCGATATCTGGAAAACATGGGAATAGGAAATTTGAAAGAATGTTTTGAAAATAAAAGGAGGAATCCCCTATGAGAATTGCATTGGGACAGATTGATATGGGCTTTGAAGAAAAGGAAAAAGCCATGGCACTTTGCAGCAGACTGCTTGCAGAGGCAAAGGAAAAACAGGTGGATTTTGTCATTTTCCCGGAAATGACACTGGCAGGCTTTACGCTGAACCCCGAAACCTACGGCGAGGACAGAAAAAACAGCCCTACGATGGCATTTTCCGTGAGGAGGCAAAGAAAAACCACGTTGCCATTTGCTATGGTCTGCCTGTATATGAAAACGGCGTTGCCACAAACCACTGCATCCTTCTGGATGAGAACGGGAATCAGCTTGCGGATTACGCAAAAATCCACCCCTTCTCCTTTGGTGCAGAAGCAAAGCATTATATCGGCGGCAGTGAATTGCAGTTCTGCGAAGTAAAGGGTGCGCCTGTTGCACCGTTAATCTGCTACGATTTGCGTTTCCCCGAAATTTTTCAGGTTGCATCCGAACAGGCGAAGGTGATTACCGTTATCGCAAGCTGGCCTACGCCGCGCAGAGAGCATTGGATGACGCTCTTAAAGGCGCGCGCCATTGAAAACCAGTGCTTTATCCTTGGCGTGAACCGCAGCGGTGAGGGCGGCGGTCTTTCTTATATCGGCGACAGCATGGCAGTTTCCCCGACAGGCGAGGTGCTTGCGCATGTAGAGGGCGGCAATGGACTGACGATTGTGGATATCGACCTGAGCGAGGTTGACGCGTATCGCGAAAGCTTTCCCGTCAAGGCAGACAGAAAGCCTGCGCTTTATCATGCCCTCTGGGAACAACACAGAAAAGAGAAATGAAACAGGAGTCATTCATCATGAATCAGCAGGCAGAAAGAGATTTTCATATTGACAACATCAAAGGCATTCTGATTTTTCTGGTGGTTCTGGGACATATGCTTGGCTATTTGCAGGAAACCCATTCCACCTTTGCCACAGGCGTAAGAACCTTTATTTACTTTTTCCACATGCCGGGGTTTATTTTCATGTCGGGCTATCTCGCAAAGAGCTTTCCTGCAAAGGAATATAAGGCGGAAAAGCTGCTCTCCTTCGCATGGCTGTATCTTCTGTTCAAGGATGCGATTGAACTGGTGCATTTCATTTTTGAGCGGCCGTATTTTGAAAACGCACACCACCCTGCCGTCTGGGTTCTGATTGTTCTGCTGTTCTGCGGCGGCATTTGGCTGCTCTCTTTTGCATACAGCAAATCCGCCCTTTTTCGGAAGGTATTTATCCTAGGCGTTCTGGTTTTCTCCCTTCTGAAAATCAATGTGCTGACGGTCGGGGCGGCGCCGTGGTATCTGCTTTCCTTAATCTGGTGGCATATTTTTCTTTATCTGACGAAAAACATGAAGCCAAAGTATGTTCTTATTGGGGCAATCGTTCTGGCGGCAGTCATCCATTATCAGGAACCTGTCGGGAAGTTCCTGAGCCTTTCGCGCACCATTCATTTTCTGCCCTTTTTCCTCATGGGGTATTACATTACAAAGGAGCAGTTTCAGGCAGTTATCCGCAACGCGAAATGCAGAAAGGCACTGCCCGTTTTCCTGCTGCTTTCCGCCATTGTGCTGATTTACCGCGGACGAAAGGTGCAGAAATACTTCGGCGTATTCTTTTTCGGTATTGCGCCCTATACGCAGCTGAAAAGTCAGTTCTTTCCCATTGCGCCGCTTCTCTGTATCCTCTGGATGGGGATTGTCCTGCTGATGCTGTTTGGCTTATTCATCCTTTGCCCGAAGCAGGAAACCTTCCTTTGCCGTTTTGGAAAAAACACCATCGGCATTTATATCCTGCACCGCCTGTTTAAGGATTTTCTTATTTACGGCGGCTTTTACGAGCTGCTCAGTGCAAATGAGGTGCTTGCCGTCGCAGAGGTGATGGTGGTTTCCCTTTTGCTGACCTTCCTGTTCGGAACTGCCTTCTGGGCGAATATCATCAAAAAGCTGAGTCGGGTTTCCGTCCGCGGATTATATTCTTAAATCTGATTTTTTTGCTGAGCAGAAATTTTTCTCTGCTCGGCATTTTTTATTGTAGTTTTGCGTAGCTGTTCCGCCGCACGATAGCCCAGATACCCTGATATTGTACCAAACACCATGCCGCCCAGAACATCTGTCGGATAATGCACATAGAGATACAATCTGGAAAACGCAATCAGCACCGCAAGCGGTGCCGCAGGCTTCCACAGCCGCTTTTCTCCTGCAAAATAAAGGGCTGCCACAGCCGCGAAGGATGCCGCCGTATGCCCCGAAGGGAAGGAAAAATCCTTTGGTCTTGCAACCAGAAGCTGCACCGCCGTATTCACATCACAGGGGCGGATGCGCCCGACCAACGGCTTC
>JBNMGO010000119.1:0-4987 GCA_050872285.1 Anaerotignum sp. | reverse complement strand
GGGGATGCCGTAGGTTCTCTGGATGGCATCCAGATCGCCGCCGTGCGCGTGTGTCAATACTGTCATGATTGCATTACCTTCTTTCAAGAATCAATGTTTTTTATTTATCAGAAAAGCTCGTCCATTTTCTCTAATTCAATCATTTTCGGGCTTTGCTTTGTTACACGGGGATACATCAGATAGGGATTGCCCTTGCCCTTTTCCAGAATTTCCAGCTTGAGATAAGCGGTTCTGCTGTGGGTGGGGTAAAGAAGCAGCGTTGCGCCGACGGAAAGGGGCAAATCCTGCAGCATTTTGCCGTTTGCCTTATTTAGGGAACGCTTTGAGCCATTTGCGGAATATTCCAGAGGGAAGCCGTTTCGGTCAGGGACGGAAAGGAGATAATCCGCCACATCCTCCAGCGCGAATGCGCCACAGAGATCCCGGCAGAGAACATTCACATCCATATCCTGCCCAACCTCGATAATCTTCCACAAATCCGCATCTCCACTCTGGGAGATTTTAAAGGAAAGCACATCGGGGACAACCTCTGTCAGGAAAAACAGCTCCTGCTCCTGCGCTTCGGCTTCCTGCAGCACTGCCGCCTGCAGCTGCTCATAGGGCATGGTCTGCGGCATGCGCTGTTTATCGACATCGATGATATCGGGGTCTGCGAAAAGCTCCTTCCCTAAGGCGGTCAGGCTATAATAGGTCGGGGGTGTGAACAGCTCCGCACCGACATTATGCTCCATCAGGATAAGAGAAGCAAGGGTATTCACCAGAGCAAAGAACCGCATGGGGGTGAAGGCGATGGGGCGGATGAAGCGGAAAAAGACGCTCATGGGGGTCAGGAACCACTTATCCAGCATGATGCCCGTAAAGAGGAAGGAAGAAACGATGGAGCGTTCCTCTGCGTTCAGCTTTTCGGGCGGCGTGCGCCAGATTTCCTCAATATCCACATCTACCTTTTTATAGAAATCCACGAAGATACGGTCCACCTCCTGATTGCTTTCCAATAAATGATAGAAGAAATCGGGGGGAGCCATGCCGTCTTCCAAGTCCATGGCTTCGATGAAACGTTCGGACGCAAGCGTGCAGGCGGATTCGCCCAGCTGAAAGAGGATATCGGCTGTGGGCTGTGCGAAAAAGGCTTCGCACTCCGGCGCAGGCTGTACCCTTTGCGTATGGATGGAGGGCATGGGAATCAGAAGCCCATGCAGCCATGCCAGACGGGTGAGATATTCCAGATAAAAATCCGCGCGGAGACTCAGCTGCGCCAGAATATCCTTTTTATCTTCTTCCAAAAGCAGCCCGTTTTCATCGGTTGCACGGTCGGGCGTGCAATAGGCAATGAGTGCCTGCAAATCCGCCACGAGGGGGTGCTTTTGGGTGGAATAGGGGACGAGGGAGAAGTTGTATTCGGAGGTGAACTCCAAATCAGACTGTTCCTCCGCCGCCTTGGTATTCATGATATACGCATATTCGATTTTTTCATCGGATTCCTTTTGCAAATCCAATGCAAAGAGATTGGCAGGGGAAAGGATGGTTTCCTGCGCCAATGCCGCATAATACCACTTGCCGAACACCAGAGGGGCGATTTCGAGCAGGGGGCGGCGACAGGGGGCATCCATTTTCTGCCGCATATTTTCATATCCGTTCAGGAAAATACCCAGAAGCGGGGCATGCTTTGCCTGCACGGATGGTGTTTGTTGTATCATCTCAAAACTCCTTTGTCTGCGGTTTTTTCGCCGCAAGCATAATCATCTTATTTTAACAGAAAAAGACGGATTTTAAAACCGCAAAGCGGAAAAATTCGTGTCATTTGAGAGAAATTGACGGAAAAGCTGACAAAAATAACGGAAAAAAGCCGGATTTTTTCCAAAGAACAGCAAAAATTCATCTGGGAAGGACATTTTTTTGGATTTGTACTTGTCAAGCAACAGAATTTATGATATAGTCCTTATGTCAAAAACAAATGTTTTTAAAACACAAACAGGAGGAGAGCACCGTGAAGGAAGATAAAAATTATTATATTGTAGACAAAGCTGTACTGCCTGAAATCTTTTTGAAGGTGATGGATGTAAAAAATCTTTTGGAAAGCAAAAAGGAAAAAACAGTGCAGGATGCGGTCAACCGTGTCGGCATCAGCCGCAGTGCGTTCTATAAATATCGGGATGCGGTACATCCTCTTTACGAAAACACAAGAGGGAAAACCGTAACGATTTCCATGAACCTGGACCATACAAGAGGGCTGCTGTCCTCTGTTTTAAACAGCATTGCATCCGAAGGGGCAAGTATTCTGACGATTAACCAGACGATTCCCATCAACAACATTGCAAACGTTACCGTGACGATTGAAACAAACGAAATGCAGGGAGAGCTGGGCAGACTCATGACACGCATTGAAGGTCTGGCAGGGGTACAGTCTCTGAAAATTATTGCAAGAGAATAAGAAGATAAGCATATAACAGAAGAAGAAAAAAATCAATGAAAAAATACTTTCGTGTAATAGGAGGGAACGAAAACATGATTCATATTCAGATTCCGGCAACGTCCGCAAACATGGGCCCCGGTTTTGACAGCATCGGCGTAGCAGTTCAGCTTTATAACCACATCTGGGTGGAGGAACAGACAACCGGCTTAACAATCGAGGTAAAGCGGAAACAGGAAATTGAGGTTCCCACCGACGAAACGAATCTGATTTATCAGACGATGAAATTTTTCTATGAACAGAAGGGACTGCCCATGCCGGGGATTCACCTGATTCAGGAGGATTACATTCCCATGGTGCGTGGGCTTGGCAGCAGTGCGGCGTGCATCGTCGGGGGACTTCTGGCGGCAAATGAGCTGGCAGGCAGACCCTGCGACAGGGATGAGCTGGCACAGATGGCGGCGATGCTGGAGGGACACCCCGATAATTCCAACCCTGCGCTGTTCGGCGGCATGGTGGTCGGCGCGCAGAATGAGAAAGAGATGAAATATGTCCGTTTGGAGTTGCCAGAGGATTTGATTTTTGCTATAATGGTTCCTGATTTTCCTGTATCTACCGCTGCTTCCAGAGGGGTTCTGCCCGACAGCTACACAAGAAAGGATGTTGTTTTCAACGCATCCCGTGCGGCGCTTCTGGTGGCATCTGTGATGACGGGGAATTATGAGAATTTCGATATGGCCATGCAGGACAAGGTACATCAGCCCTACAGGGCACAGCTGATTGACGGCATGGAGGAAATTTTTCGGCATGCCAGGGATTTTGGCGCGGTTGCCAGCTATCTGAGCGGTGCAGGGTCTACCCTGATGGCAATGGTGACAAAGGAAAAGGCAGAGAGATTCGAAAGAGAAATGTCTGCATACTTAGGCACCCTCGCGCATAACTGGAAGCTGCAGCTTCTGCATGCAGACAGAGTGGGCGCGAAGGTAGAGCGGGAGTGATTCCGCCAGAAAAAAGCAGGACAAGAGTACAGGAGGAAAAAGACGATGTTGATTGTGCAGAAATACGGCGGCAGCTCCGTCGCAAATGCCGAAAGAGTGTTTAATGTAGCAAAGCGCATCATGCGTACAAGAATGGAAGGGAATGACGTTGTGGTTGTACTGTCTGCACAGGGCAAGACAACACACGGCCTGATTGCGAAAGCAAAGGAAATCAATGCCAAGCCCAGCCGCAGAGAGATGGATATGCTGCTTTCCACGGGGGAACAGCAGTCTGTTGCACTGATGGCAATGGCAATCAGCGCTATCGGCGGCAGAGCGGTTTCTCTGAACGCGGCGCAGGTTGGGATTGAAACCACAAATACATACAGCAATGCGCGCATCCGCCATATCAATACAGAGCGGATCGAAAACGAACTGGATGAAGGCAGTATCGTATTGGTGACAGGGTTCCAGGGGGTAAATGCCATTGGCGATACCACCACACTGGGGCGCGGCGGTTCCGATACCTCCGCGGTTGCATTGGCGGCAGCCCTCAATGCGGATATCTGCGAAATTTACACAGACGTAGAAGGCGTTTACACAGCGGATCCCCGCGTGGTGCCTGATGCGGTAAAACTGGATGAAATCAGCTACGATGAAATGCTGGAGCTGGCATCTCTGGGTGCAAAGGTGCTGCACAGCCGTTCTGTTGAGGTAGCGAAAAAATACAATGTGAAACTGGTTGTACGTTCCAGCATGTCCGAAGCGGAAGGTACAGAAGTGAAGGAGGACGTTAAGATGGAAAGAATGCTGGTTAGCGGCGTTGCAGCAGATAAGAAAGTATCCCGTATCTCTATCATGGGTATCAATGATGAACCCGGTAAGGCATTTGAGGTATTCTCTCTGATGGCAAAGGAAAAGGTAAGCGTAGATATTATTTTGCAGTCCACAGGTGCAGACGGCAAGCAGAATATCTCCTTCACCATTGGCGAGGATGATCTGGATATTGCGCTGAAGGCTCTGGAAAAGAATAAGGAACGCCTGACAGCAAGAGAAATCGTGCATGACGAAAACACAGCGAAGCTTTCTATCGTTGGCGCAGGGATGGCAACCAACCCCGGCGTTGCGGCAATGTTCTTCGAAGCAATGTATGATGCAGGGGTAAATATTCAGATGATTTCCACATCCGAAATCAAAATCACTGTACTGATTGCGAAGGATGACGTAGACGCGGCAATGGTTGCGGTACATGATAAATTCAAAATGGCATCCGTAAACATGAGAAAGGCAGCGGATACAGAAGAATAAGCGTTAAGTCGAAAGTCGGCACCTGAGTGCCGGCTTTTTTGATATCGTTTTTTGTGAAAAAGGAAGGAGGAACTGCCATGAAACGAAACGGAAGGCTTTCGGCGAAGGACAGAAGGCTGCTGAGGGAGACGCTCAGGGAGTTGAACCTGCAGGGGCGGTTGCAGGAGGAAAAGCTGGCAAAACAGCATGGCAGCACTTCGGTCTATCAGCACAGCATCAATGTGGCATACCTGAGTCTCTGGCTTGCAGGCAGGCTCCCTCTGCGGACAGACCGCAGGGCATTGGTGCGCGG